>DASWJA010000129.1:0-5984 GCA_036397375.1 Candidatus Limnocylindria bacterium | reverse complement strand
CCTCAGAAAGGTTGTCTACGCGCGAACCACTGCCCGCCCCGGCCGCCGCGGCCGCCGCCCGGGCTGCCTGGTCCTCGGGCTCCGGCTCGAAACGCTCCGCCGGGCCGGACCACGGGGCACCGGGATCGTCGACCTCGTGCCCACGACGGAACACGTCCGAGCCCTGGCCCCCGACCGGATCTCGGAAGCCGCCCTGCAGCGCCGCTCCGCACTCGTTGCAGAATGGGGCCGGCGGCGTCCAGCGACCGCAGGTCGGGCAGAGCACATCGCCACGCGCGTCAGGCATCGGCGCGCATTGTGCCTTCTGGGCCACCTCAGCGCCAGCCGGAGGTCGGTATTCTCAGCCGTCGTGCGACGCGTGAACGTGGTGGGAACCAGCGGCTCGGGCAAAACGACCTACGGCGCCGCGCTTGCTCGCCGGCTCGGGGTGCCGCACGTCGAGCTCGACGCCCTGTCCTGGGAAGCCAACTGGGTCTCCGTTGCGCCCGCCGTACTCCGCGAGCGGGTGGCCCGGGCCGTGGCGGCCGACGAGTGGGTCGTGGATGGCAACTACAGCGCGACGCGGGACCTGGTCTGGGGGCGAGCCGACACGGTGGTGTGGCTCGACTTTCCGTTTGCGCTCGTCATGTGGCGGGTCATCTCCCGCACCCTGCGCCGTAGCCTGCGGGGCGACGTGCTGTGGAGCGGCAACCGGGAAAGCGTGCGCCTGGCGCTCAGCCGCGACTCGATCATCCTGTGGGCGCTGACCACGTTCCACCGCCGGCGGCGCGACTACCCTCGCCTGTTCCGCGAGTACCCGGGTGTGCGCTTCGTCCGGCTCCGCTCTCCCACCCAGGCTCGCCGGTTCCTGGAGACTACTGCGTCCCCGGCGCCGGCGCCGGTGTCTGGACCCCGCAGTCGACCTGGGCGGCCACCGGGAGGCAGTCCTGCTGGAGGAGCCACGACGTCAGGAGCACCAGGCCGGCGATGACGAAGATCGTCGCGGCCATGGTCAATATCACCCCACGCCAGGTCGGCTCGCGATACTCGCTGTCCACGCCCCGATCTTAGGCCCCGGGACGCTTCCACTGGGTGCCATCGGCGAAGCGCTCCAGCTTCCAGATCGGCAGTCGTTGCTTGATGGCCTCGATGACGTACCGATTCGCCTCGTACGCGTCGGCGCGGTGCGGCGCGGCGGTCACGATGGCCACCGCGGCGTCCCCGATGGGCACCGCACCGGTTCGATGCACGACGGCCACCGCGCAGCCGGGCCAGCGCTTGACCACCTCCGCCGCCACCGCCCGGAGTGTCGCCTCCGCCATCTCCGGGTAGGCCTCGTACTCGAGCTCCAGCACCTCGCGCCCGTCATCGGCCCGGTTCCGAGCGCGGCCCACGAAGGTGACCACCGCGCCATGCGTGAGCCCAGCGATGCGCTCCAGGGCCGTGACATCGATCGGCCCATTCGTCAGGCCGACGGGCGGCTCATCCGATCCACCCGAGACCGGCGGCAGGAAGGCCACCTCGTCCCCCTCGGCCAGCGGCTCGTCCCATCTCACCGCGATGCCGTTGCGGGCGGGCTGGGTGTACGGCCGATGGGCGGCCAGGCCCGGGTGGCGGTTGACCAGCGCGTCCCAGGCATCGGACACGGATGCGTCCGCCGCCAGGTCCAGGTCGGACCGGGCGGCGCTCAGCTCGCGCAGGGTGGCGAAGCAACGGGCGCGGACGTGCATGGGCCTAGACCGGGGTCCCGCCCAGGTAGCTGAGCGCGGCGGAACCGATGGTGCCGGCCATGACCAGGGCCAGGCCGATGTACAGGAGCCCGGTCGTGGCCTGGAGCGACGTGGCGCGGGTGGCGAGCAAGGCCAGGATCGCCACCCCGATGGGGAACGCGATCCCGACTCCGAACCGCAGCCAGGCCAGCCAGGCCAGGCCGTCCTCAAAGGGCGCTCCCCCGGATCTGACCACCGACCACACGGCCACGAGGCCCTGAACGGCCAACGCGCCGATGAGGAGCCAAATCAGGCGCCGCAGCGGCGCCGGCGACAGCTTGGGGGTGACGAGATACCAGTGTCCCAGCAGCATGGCGGCCGTGACCGATCCCAGCGCCAGCGCGGCGGTTGCCAGACCAGCCGCGAAGAGCGCTGGACTCGCCGTGCCGCCCGCCGCGGCCAGGGTCACCAGCGCCGCGACGCCGACGACACCGCCGCCGATGGCCAGCCCGGCACGTGGCCAGCGCGCCAGCGAGGCGAACAGGTAGGCAGCGGCGACCGCGGCGAAGGCAACAACCAGGATCCGGCGCAGCTCCGCCGTCGCGGCGGTTCCAGGCACCGCGGCCAGGCCCATCTCGGACGCGAGCCAGACCAGCGCGCCGACGAGCACGGCCACGGCCATGAACAGGCGGTATCCGCGCGTCGTCCCGCCCAGCCACTCGGTCATGCCCACCGCCAGCAAGGTCCCGCCGGCCAGCGCTCCCCAGAAGATCCAGTTCACGAACGGAAGGGCCACAAGGCTCACCGATCGGCCTCGTCAGCCCGCGATCAGGCTGCCGGTCAGCCCGATCTCGACCCACCCCTCGGCGACGCGGGTCGGAAAGGTCTCGACCGGCTCGGTGGCCGGCAGAACAACAGCCGCACCGGTCCGGACGTTGAAGCAACCCCCGTGCCAGGCACACACCAGGACCCCGTCACGGGGATCGAACCCGGCCTCCGAGAGCGGGTAGTCCTTGTGGGTGCAGTTGTTCTGGACCGCGAAGAACTCTCCGGCGTGGCGGACGAGGACCACCGGCCGCCCATCGATGGCGACCGGGATGAGATCGCCGTCACGCAGGTCGCCGGCCGGCAGGATGCGGACGTAGCGGGTCGCGGCCTGGGTCACTCAGAGTGGTCGAGCGAAGGCCAGCAGCCGCGGCTCGGTCATGTCCTCGATCGACCAGCGCAGCCCCTCGCGGCCGAGACCAGAATCCTTGACCCCGCCGTACGGCATGGGGTCGGTGCGCCAGGTCGGGACATCGTTGACGATGATGCCGCCCACCTCGAGCTCGTCATGGGCGGCCAGGGCCCGCTCCAGCGAGCCGGTGAACAGGCCGCACTGGAGACCAAACCGGCTGTCATTGATCTCGCGCAAGGCGGCCGCGTAGTCGGGGACCGGGAACAGATTGACGACCGGCGCGAAGACCTCCTCGCCGCACACGCGCGCGTCACGCGGGACGTCGACCAGAACGGTCGGCTCGTAGAACAGCCCGTCGGCGCGCGCGCCGGTCAATGCCCTGGCGCCGGCGTCAAGGGCCTCGCGCACCCATTCGTCGGTGCGGGCCACGGCCCCCGCGTCGACCATGGGTCCCAGGTCGGCCGCCGGATCCAGCGGGTCGCCCATCGTCACCTGGCGCACCTTGTCGACGAATCGCCGCTCGAATTCAGGGTAAATCGACTCCACGACGTAGATGCGCTGGACGCTGATGCACACCTGCCCGGCGTAGGCGAAGGCGCCGAACACCAGCCGCGCCACCGCCCAGTCCAGGTCGGCGGTCTCGTCCACGATCACGCCCGCGTTGCCGCCCAGCTCGAGAACCACCTTCTTGCGGCCGGCATCGGCTTTCATCTTCCAGCCCACGGCGGGGCTGCCGGTGAAGCTGAGCAGCTTGAATCGGTCATCGGCCACCATCCGGTCTCCCGTTGGGCGGTCCATGGGCAGGATGCTGACCGCGCCCTTGGGCAGGCTGGTCTGGTCGAGGTACTGCGCGACCCGAAGCATGACCAGCGGGTCCTTGCTCGGCGGCTTGAGGACGATGGAGCAACCCGCCGCGATGGCGGGAGCCACCTTGTGCGCGGCCAGGTTGAGGGGGAAGTTGAACGGGCTGATACCGGCCACCGGACCGATCGGGTAGCGCCGGACGATCCCGCTTCGACCCCGGTTGGCGGCGGTCCAATCCAGGGGCAGCCACTCCCCGTTGATCCGCAGCGCCTCCTCGGCCGCGGTTCGGAACGTCAGGCTGCCGCGAGCCACCTCGGCCCGCGCGTCGCGGATCGGCTTGCCCGACTCGCGGGTCAACAGCTCCGCCAGCTCGTCCGCGTCGCGGGCAATGGCCTCGGCCACGTGCTGCAGGGCATCGCGCCGCTCGTAGCTGGCCAGGCGGCGGGTCTGGTCGAAGGCGGTCACGGCCGCCGCGGTGGCGCGCTCCAGCTCATCGGGACCGGCCTGCCAGGTGGTGGCCACCAGCTCCCCGGTGGCCGGGTTGCGGACCTCAAGCGGCGTGCCCGCCTCGACGAACTCGCCGGCCAGGTAGATGGGGACGCTGGGCGCGCTCACCTGGGTCGTCACGAGCGCCATTCTACGACCGCGATTTGGCCGCCGATCTCGACCCCCTTTATGATCGGTCGGTGGTGAACCCGCTCTTCCTGTTCCTCGAAATCGCCGCAACGCTGATCTTCGCGGGCGCCGCGCTGGCCGCCCTGCGTCGCGGACGGCTGCCGTTCCTCGAGCTCATCAGCGCCGCCGCTTTCGGGTTGCTGCTCGAGGAGAGTTCGCAGCTCATCTTCGAGACCTACAACTACAGCCCTGACTGGGTGCTCGTGCTCGACCGCGCGCCGCTGGTCATCGGCCTCACCTGGGCCCTCCTCATCGCGGGAGCGATGCGGATTACGGACGCGCTGGGGGTTCGGCGCTGGACGGCTTCGTTCGTGGACGCGGCGCTCGTGATCATGCTCGACCTCGCCTTCGACGCCGTCGCCATCCGGGTGGGGATGTGGACGTGGGTCGACATCGGGCCGACCGATGGATGGTTCGGGGTTCAGGCCGGCAACTTCTATACCTGGCTGTTCGTTACCTTCGGTTTCAGCCTATTGACCCGATGGCTGCGTGATCGCGCAGCCCGTCGACGCGGGGCGGAATGGCTGCAATTGCTGGTTCCCATTCCGGCGTATGCGATCTTGATCGCCTCGATCATCCCGTACGCGTTCATCAGCGCCCGGACCAATGCACCCCCCGGCGGAGCGCTCTGGCTGTCCTTTGCATCCATCGGGCTCTTCGTGATGGTGGCATTGCGTGGCGTCTTTGGCACCGGCCGCCAGCCGCCGGATGGGCAGATGGCCGCCATCGTCGACCTGCGACTTGCCTTCTTCACCCGGCTCTCCATCCAGGGCTTCTTCCTGATCGCGCTCCTGATCATGGGCTTCGCTACCCAGTTACCCGTGTTGCTCATCGTTTCGGTCGCATTGACTACCGTCGACGTGTGGCTGTCTCGACTGATTGACCAGCGGCGGGCGGCCGCCGGCTTGGCTCCAGCGCGCGCCGTGTTGGCTCCCGTCGCCGCCCGGGTCCGCCAGCGGTGACCGAGGCGGCAACCGCGTCGGTCGACGTCGAGGCAGTTGTCGAACACCTCCGCGCGCTGATCCGGATCCCGTCGGTCAATCCGCCGGGGGACTTCGATGCGGCCGCAGGCCACGATTCGAGCGGCGGGGAGACGGCCGCCGCGCGGTACTGCGCGGAGGTGCTCACCCAGGCGGGCATCCCGGCCGAGGTCCTCGAGGCGGCCCCGGGTCGGGGGAGCTGCTTCGCCCGCCTGCGGGCGGATCCCGGCCTGCGCGACCCGGAGCCGCCGCTGGTCCTGCTCAGCCACCTGGACGTGGTGCCGGTCGAGGCCGCGTCGTGGACCCGCGACCCGTTCGGCGGGGAGCTCGTCGACGGCGTGGTGTGGGGTCGTGGCGCGGTCGACATGAAAGACATGGTCGCCATGGAGCTGGCCGTGATGTTGGCCCTCCATCGCGCGGGCACGCCCTTGCGCCGGGACGTGATCTTCGCCGCGGTCGCCGACGAGGAAGCGGGCGGGACGTTTGGCGCGCGGCATTGGGTGGCTGCGCGACCGGACCTGTTCGGCTCCGAGGCAGGACCGGCGGCGGCGGCGCTGAACGAGGTGGGCGGCTACTCGATGACCATCCGCGGCCAGCGGGTGTACGGCATCCAGGTCGCCGAGAAGGGCATCATCTGGACCCGCCTCCACGCCACCGGGA
>DASWJA010000128.1:0-6755 GCA_036397375.1 Candidatus Limnocylindria bacterium | reverse complement strand
TCGACTTCCTGGCCATTGCCATGCTGGCCGGTGCGGAAGTGGCGGGGGTCGTATTCCGCCGCCGTCAGGAGCGCGATCGGGCGGAGGATCCGGCCCCCGACTGAGCGTCCGCGGCCCGGATCGCGATCGGTCCGGTGCGGTCCGGTGCAGTGCGGTGTCCTACGGTGTAGTACATTCGCAGCGTCGTCAAAGGTTGACGACCCGGGGTAGGATCGGCGGGCACTTCTATCCGCGGGGGCTGGATGGGGCGATGAATATTCCCTTGCACGGTATCGTGTCATGAGTCGCCGGCCGCGCCTGGCCGGCATCCTCGTAGCCCTGGTGGTGGTCGGATCGACGTTGTTCGGTCTGTCCCCCTCGGACCTGGCGCGCGGCGGCGACCCGCTGTCCGAGGCACAGGCTAAGCAGCGCGAGCTGCAGGAGACGCTCGCCTCTCAGCGCCGCCAGCTCAAGGACCTGCAGGCTCTCTCCGCGACGCTCGACCAGCGGCTGAACGCGGCCATGGCCGAGCTGGCGGCCGTCAGCTCCGAGTACGAGCGTGTGGCGGGCCTCCTGGTCCAGGTCGAGGCCCAGATCGTCGAGGTGACCGCTCGGCTCGAGGCACTCCGCGCCCGGATTGCGACGCTGGACGCCATGCTCGTCACGCTGGCCAAGGAGATCGAGCGCCAGAACCGCGACCTCGAAGCCCGCGAGACCTTACTCCAGGAGCACTACCGCGACGCATACGAGCGGAGCCAGACGTCGCTGCTCGAGGTCCTGCTCGCAGCTGACTCGTTCGAGGTCGTCGCCACCCAGGTTGGCTACCTGCTGACCATCTCGGAGCAGGACGCCGCGCTGGCCGACGAGATCCGCGAGATCCGGGCAGCCCTGGAGTCGAACCGAGCGATCCTCCGCGAAGGGCGAGCCGAGCTCGCTTCGGCGCGCGACGTCGAGGAAGCAGAAGCCGCACTCCTGGCCGCGCGCCAGGCCGAGCTGGCGGCCCTCAAGTCGGACCTGGCCGCCCTGAAGGCCGAGGCGGAGGCCAAGCGAGCTGCACAGGAGGCGGCGCTCAACGCCGCGCTGGCCGCCCAGGGCAGCGTGCAGACCCAGATCACCGCCAACCAGGAAGCTGCCAACGCGGCGGCGGCCCTGGTCACCCGGCTCCTCGCCGAGTCCAACGTCCAGATCAGCTCCCGGGGCTTCCGCTGGCCCGAGGACACCTTCGTCGTCACCCAGGAATGGGGACCCACGAACTTCGTCCTCGAGCCTCCCTACACCTTCAACGGCATCTACTACCCCCACTTCCACGGCGGGATCGACATCGCCAACGGCTGCGGCACCCGGATCCGGGCGGCGGGCGACGGGGTGGTGGTCGCCTCCGGTCAGCCACTGTGGCCGTGGGACACCGGCTACGGCGTGGTCATCGACCACGGCGGTGGCGTGATGACGTGGTACTGGCACCTGCGGGCGCAGGTCGTCGTGTATCCCGGCCAGGGTCTGTCTCTCGGCGACGTGATCGGGTACGAGGGCAACACAGGCTGGTCGACCGGCTGCCACCTCCACTTCGCCGTGAATGACCGTGGGGTGTGGACCAACCCGCGCTGGTACCTTCCCTAGACCTCTTCGGCCGGAGCCTCGGCGGACGGCTCAGCCGATCCCGGGAGCCACTTCACCGATGCCGGCCACCGGCCGATAGAGCTGGTCGACGTACTCCGCCAGGGCCCGGTCCGCGGTGAAGCGGGTGAGGCCGGTTGCCAAGGCGCCGCGCATGAACCCGATCCAACTCCGAGGCAGCCCTTCGGGGTCTCGCTCAAAGTAGGCGGATACCACCTCGGTCTCGAGGACCCGGTACAGCGTCTCGGCGTCCGCCGCGTCGGCGTCCCCCTCGAACTCGTCTGATGGGTGGCCGATGGCCCACCCGTTGGCACCGTCGAACGCCTCGTCCCACCAGCCGTCGAGGATGCTGAGCGATGGCACGCCGTTCATCGCTGCCTTCATACCGGATGTGCCCGAGGCCTCGTGGGGGCGGCGCGGGGTGTTGAGCCAGACATCCACACCTGACACCAGGAACCGGGCTATTCGCAGGTCGTAGTCCTCGATGAAGAAGATGCGGCCGGCCGTGCCCACCCGGCGCGAGGCTTCCACCACCCGCCCCAGCACTGCGCGGCCCGGCTCGTCGGCTGGATGTGCCTTGCCCGCGAAGATGATCTGCACCGGCCGATCCGGGTCCGCGAGCAGATCGGACACCCGATGGACGTCATGCAGGATGAGATCGGCCCGCTTGTAGGTCGCGAATCGGCGAGCGAATCCGATCGTCAGCGCCTGCGGGTTCAGCGCTCCCGCCAGGTCGCCCACCGCCTCGGGTGCCACGCCGTGCCGCACCGCCTGCCGGGTCAGACGCCCGCCGAGGAAGTCGATCATCTGTCGCTTCTGTTCCGAGTGCGCCTCCCACAGGTCGCGATCGGTGATGGCGGATAGATCGCGGCGAGCGAGGGCCGCCCGCATCGGCTCCGCCTGCCACGTTGCAACATGGACGCCATTGGTCACGGCTCGCACTTCGCGGCCGATGAATGGCTGCCAGGTGAGGGTGGCGGTTCGCCCGTGAAGCTGGCTGACGGCGTTGACGGCCGCCGCCTGGCGCAGCCCGAAGGCGGTCAGGTCGAAGTCCGCCGGCCACGCGCCGTTCGGGCCGCTGCCCAGCTGCAACAGGTGCTCGGGGGTCAGGTCGATGGCCTCGGCGGGGCCGGCCAGCAGCTCGGCGGCCAGTGCCGAGTCGTAGCGCTCGTTGCCGGCCGGGACGGGGGTGTGGAGGGTCAGGACCACTCCCCGGCCTGCCTGACGCAGGGCCGACTCGCCGTCCTCGTCCGGCCGTGCAAGCCGCGCAGCCCGCGCCCGCTCGATCAGGACCAGCGCCGAATGGCCCTCGTTGAGATGCCAGACCGCGGGTTGGATTCCCAGCTCGGCCAGCGCGCGAGCCGCCCCGACGCCGAGCAGCAGCTCCTGGGTCAGCCGGATCCGGCGCTCGGCGACGTACAGCTGGTCCGTGATGCGGCGGTCGTCGGGCTGGTTGGCGGGCATGTCCGCGTCGAGGAGGAGGAGCGGCACTCGTCCGACCTGGGCCACCCATACTCCAAGCCGCACGGGGCGTCCCGGGAGCTCCACCGTCACCTCCAGCGGTTTCCCGTCCGTATCGGCGGCCCGGCGCAGGGGGAGGTCCGAGGGATCCATATCCGGCTCCAGGGGCTGCTGCCGGCCGTCGGCATCGATGTGCTGGCGGAAATAGCCCCGGTGGTAGAAGGGCCCTACCGCCACCATGGGCAGTCGAGCATCGGATGCGGCTTTACACAGGTCGCCGGCGAGAACGCCCAGGCCGCCGGAATACACCGGCAAGGACTCGTGGAGCGCGAATTCGGCGCACAGGTACGCGATCGGGCCGCCCAGGTCATCGCCCAGGCCCGGCGTGGTGTCATCCAGATCCTGATGCAGCCGCCCCACCAGGGCCTGGGTATCGGCTACGAAGCGGGTGTCGGCCGCGAGGGCCGACCACCGCTCGGCATCGGTCTGACGCAGGAGGTGAATCGGGTTCCGCGTGCGGGCCCAGGTCTGCGGGTCGATCCGTGCGAAGAGGCGGAGCGCATCGGGGTGCCAGCTCCACCACAGGTTCTCCGCCAGCTCGCGGAGGCCCTCCAGACCGGGCGGGTGGGGCAGGTCCGAGCGATCAAGGGTCGGGACCCGGACGGGCGGAGCCATTGGCGCGGGATGATATCGGTCAGACGGCCGTCGTGACTGTCCGCGACGCGGTACGCTAGGCACCCCCCTGATGGACGGCTACTCGGTCAACGAGGCGGCGGCTGTCCTCGGCATCCCGGAGGGACGCGTTTGGGAGCTGCTCGCTCGCGGCGTCCTTGCTGGGTCAACCGAGGTTGGCGGCGACATGCGCGTGATTCTGCGCGGTAGCGCGGTGCCTGAGGCGGTCACGCCGGCTCCCGCCGCGAACGGAGGGCACGGGACTCAGGGCGGAACCAACGGTGGCAGCAATGGTGGCGAGCTCTCCGCGTTTCGTGAGCTCCTGACCGAGTTTCGCAACCTCACCGAGCGCTACGGGCAGGCGTTGCTGGCCCTCGGCGAGGCCCGCGGCGAGGTGGCCTCCCTCAGAGGACGCGTCGAGCTGCTGGAAGCCCGCGTTGAGCTTCGCCTGCCGCGCGTCGAGGCGCCGATGGCGGCGTGGGAGGCAGGACCATCGTCTGAGCCCGACCCGCAGGCCGCCCGCGAGCCGATGCCCGAGCCCGACCTGGAGGCCGCCGTGGAGCCGACGCCCGAGCCCGACCTGGAGGCCGCCCGCGAGCCGATGCCCGAGCCCGACACGCAGGCCGCGGTGGAGCCGATGCCCGAGCCCGACACGCAGGCCGCGGTGGAGCCGATGCCCGAGCTTCCCGAGCCCGAAGTTGCGGCGCCAGAGGCCAGCGCAACCGAGGAGGCTCCGCTCGAGCCTGCCGACGCAACTTCGGCCGAACCTTCGTCCCCGCCACCGGCCGCGGCGACGCGCAAGCCCAAGCGAAGGACCCGGCGCGCGCGTTCGTCACGCCCGAAGGCGTCACGACCTGCGCCCAGGAGCCGCTCGCGATTGGCCGTCTCGGGCTTTGCCGAAGCGCTCGCTCGCGCGGAGGATCCAACCACCGCGGAGGTTTTCACGGGCGACGCACCGCTACCCGGGGCCGATGAGGCCGCCGAGGCGCTGGCGGCCTACAACCAGGAATTGGCGACCCCGGTCATGGAGCCGCCAGCCAGCGAGGAGTCGGTCATGGAGGCGCCAGCCACCGAGGCTCCAGTCCCGGTGACCATGCCGGTATTCGTCCGGCCTGGCTACACGACCGAAACCCCGGAGCCAGATTGGATCGCCGAAGAGGATCTCGTCGTCCCCGTCAGCCGGGTTGCGCCGACGGGTGACAAAACGGAGCGGGCAGGTTCCGCCCTGGCGGTCGCCGAACGCGAGGCCGATGTGGACGAGCAACCGACGATGGACGAGGAAGCCGCCCACGACGAGGAATCGACGGCGGAGCCGGAAGCCAGGGTCGAGGAGGTAGCTGAGGCGGCCGAAGTGGTGGCCGCGGTCGACGCGACCGAGGACGTTGAGGTCGAGTCGGACGAGGCAGACGAAACCGTCCAGGGTCCGACCGCCTCCGCCAAGCACGGGACGTTGGGGATGCCCGTCACCGCCGACGAATGGGCGGGACCTGAGGCGGACATGGTGCCCGAGCCGGCATCGGACGTTGAGGTCAAGCCCGAGATTGCTGCCGAGTCCCCGGGCCTTGACGACCATGCCCTGCTGGATGCCTTGGACCGGTTCTCCGAGCCCCCAAGCATTCCACGCGAGCCGGCCTTCTGGGAGCCCGAGGGTCGGTCGCGGGCACCGTTTGCGATTCCAAACCTCGAGGGCTGGGAGCCGGCCGAGATCGAGGCCCTGCGGGCGGAGCTTCGCCGCTTTGGGACCGCCGCGATCCCACCCACCGTTGCCGTCGGGCCGGCGTCCGTGACGCCTCCAGTGGTTGCACCTCTACCCGACGCTGCACCGCCATCGGCCGCGGCCCCGCCGCCGGCTCCGCGGCCGTCCCCTTCGGTGCCCCCCGCGCCGCCACGACGGCCGCGGGGCCCAGCGGCCCGTGCCGTGCGCCGACTGCGACGTCTGCTGGGCTGACGCTCGGCTCGTGACTTCCCTCCCGGCCCTCGGGCCGCGCGGCGAGGGTTGGGTCCTGCTCCAGGTGGCGCTGATTCCCCTGATCGCCATCCTGGGCGCGCTGGCCCTCCCGGCGGCGATCGAAGAGTGGCTTTCCAGCTGGCCGGTCGTCATCCAGGGTGCGCTCCTGATCGGGATCGGAGGATGGGTTGTGATCCGGGCCGCGCGACGCCTCGGCGACAGCCTCACGGCCATGCCTCGACCCCGCGATGACGCCAGCCTGGTCCAGGACGGAATCTACGCCCGGGTCCGCCACCCGATGTATGCCGGGGTCGTGGGGCTGGGCCTGGGGTGGGCCCTGGTGACCCTCAGCCTCCCGGCCCTGGTCGTCGCCCTGGTCCTGGCAGTGGTCCTTGACCTGAAAGCCCGCCGGGAGGAGCGATGGCTCGCGGAGCGATACCCGGGGTATCCGGAATATCGGTCTCGGACCCACCGGTTCATTCGCGGCGTCTACTGAACCCACGAAAGCCACCGGCTACCATCGGCCCATGGCCGTATATGACCCCAGCACCGCGCTGCTGCTGGTTGACGTCCAAAACGACTTTGCCGATCCATCTGGCAGCCTGAGCGTTCGGGGTGGGGCCGACATCGTTCCGCGGCTGAACGCCGAAATCCAACGGGCCATGGAGGTCGGAGCGACCGTGATCTACACGCAGGACTGGCATCCGCCTTCCACGCCGCACTTCGCCAAGGACGGGGGAATCTGGCCCGTGCATTGCGTGACCGACACCTGGGGCGCCGCATTCCATCCTGCCCTGGTCGTGGCCGGGCCATCGGTCCGCAAGGGGAGCAACGGGGAGGACGGCTACTCGGGGTTCACGATGCGGGATCCGGTCACGGGCGCGGATCGACCCACGGAGCTGGAGTCCATGCTCCGTGAGCAAGGCGTCTCGCGGGTGGTCATCGGGGGCCTGGCCACTGACTACTGCGTTCGGGCCACGGCCATGGACGCCGTGGATCGCGGATTCGCGGTCGCGGTCCTGACCGATGCCGTGGCCGCGGTCGAGCGACAACCCGGAGACGGGGCACGGGCCCTGGAGGA
>DASWJA010000127.1:0-4501 GCA_036397375.1 Candidatus Limnocylindria bacterium | reverse complement strand
CATCGGCGGCTGGTAGGTCCGGAACACCAGCTCATCCCAGGTCGCGATCCACGGCCCGAGGAGCCGGAGAACCGAGGGCCGGGCGACCACGACACGGAGGAGAGGGCAGGTGTTGACCGACAAGACCATCACGTGCCGCGATTGCGGGATGGACTTCGTCTTCTCGGCCGGCGAGCAGCAGTTCTATCAGGAGAAGGGGCTGACCCACGAGCCCCAGCGCTGCTCGAGCTGCCGGGCGGTTGCCAAGCAGAACCGCGCGCTGGGCATCGGCACGGGGGGCGGGGCCCGCGAGATGCACGCCGCGGTGTGTGCCGAATGTGGGGGGCAGGCCCTGGTGCCGTTCCTCCCGCGCAACGATCGCCCGGTTTACTGCAGCAGCTGCTTCGACAAGGTTCGCGCCCGATCCTGAGCCCGGCCTGATCGGGCCTGGCGCCGCATATACTGCGGGCCCACATGGAGTCCGGCACGCTGCTCCGCCCCCTGACCGAGGTCGGTGGGCGCCTGCGTCGGGCGTACGGCTTCGATGAGATCTCGCTGGTCCCCGGCGCGGTCACGGTGGAGCCGGCCGAGGTCGACACCGTGGTGGAGATCGGCCCGCTGCGCCTCGAGATCCCGTTCCTGGCCGCCGCCATGGATGCGGTCAGCGACCCGGACATGGCGGTGCGGATGCATCGGCTGGGCGGGCTGGCGGTCGTCAACCTGGAGGGCCTGTACACCCGGTATCCGGACGCCGGGCCGATCATCGAGCAGGTGGTCGAAGCCCCGGACGCGGTCGCCGCGGCCCGGGTCCTGAGCGCGGCCTATGCGGCACCGATTCGGCCCGAGTTGATTGGCGCCCTGATCACGCGCATCAAGGCCTCCGGGGCGCCGGCCGCGGTGGCCACCACGCCGGCATCCGCCTGGGACCACGCTGCGGTGGCGGCCGAGGCCGGGGCCGACCTGTTCGTCGTGCAGTCGCAGGTGTCGAGCGCGCGTCACATCTCGACCTCGGGTCGCGTCCTGTCGCTGTCGGATCTTACCGGCGCGCTCCGCCTGCCGGTCCTGGTGGGCAACACGGTGAGCGGCGAGGCGGCCTACCAGCTCATGGAGCAGGGCGCCGACGGGATCCTGGTCGGGGTGGGACCCGGAGCCGCCTGCACCACGCGCGAGGTGCTCGGGATCGGCGTGCCGCAGGTGTCCGCCACAATCGAGGTCGCCGCCGCCCGTGATCGATTCCTGGCCGACACCGGGCGATACGTGCCGGTCATCACCGACGGCGGGATGAAGACCGGCGGCGACATCGCCAAGGCCATCGCGTCGGGTGCCGATGCCGTCATGCTGGGTACCCCGCTGGCCGCCGCCATCGAGGCACCGGGGCGCGGGTACAACTGGGGCATGGCGGCTCCCTCGCCGACCCTGCCGCGCGGGACGCGCATCCAGCTCGGGGAGCGGCTGCCACTGGAGCAGATCCTGTTCGGTCCGGCCCGCACGACGCACGGCACGCAGAACCTGGTTGGAGCACTGCGCCAGAGCATGGGTGCGCTGGGGGCGCGGACGATCCGCGACATGCACGCGGTGGAGATGGTCGTGGCCCCGGCCATCGCGACCGAGGGCAAGTCCTGGCAGATGGCCGCGGACGATCCGCAGCGGTGATCAGCGTCTCCCGCCGCGTGTTGCTGGCGGCACCTCCGGAGGCCGTGTGGCCCTACGTTGCCGACCCCAGCCGGTTCGCCGAGTGGCGTCTGGGTGCTGGCGTGACCAGCGCCGCGGCGATCGGTACTGGGCCGATGGCCGTCGGCAGCCGGTTTCGGATGGGTGTGACCACCCAGGGTCAATCGGGCTCGCTCGAATGCACCGTCACCGCCCTTGAGGAGAATCGCCGCTTCGCGTTCGAATCGATCGACAAATCGGGGATCTCCGGATCGGCTGATACCCGGTTGCAGGCAGACGGCACCGGCACCCAGCTGGCCTTCGCGTTCGAGCTCCGGCTCCCTGGGGCCTGGAGGATGATGCAGTCGGTGATCAGCCGCATCGTCAACCAGGCCGCGGACACCGATTTCGCGACCCTGCAAGCCAAGTTCGCACCTTGAGCGAGGGCGGCGCGGTCGAGACCTACCTCGAGCCGGCCCTGCACGCGGACGCGCCCGAGGGCGCCGCGGAACCGGTCGCTGACCCGCAGACGGTCATCGTTCTCGACTTTGGCGGCCAGTACGCCCAGCTCATCGCCCGCCGCATCCGGGAGTTGAACGTCTACTCGATGGTGCTCCCCCACGACACCCCGTGGGAGGAGATCGTCCGTCGGCGCCCGGTGGGGATCATCCTGTCGGGCGGTCCCGCATCGGTCTACGACGACGATGCGCCGCAGGCGGACTCCCGCATCTGGGAGGGGAGCGTCCCCGTCCTGGGCATCTGCTACGGGATGCAGCTGATGGCCCACCAGCTCGGCGGCCGGGTGGCTCCCGCCGAGCGCCGCGAATACGGCCCCGCCACCATCCATCCAGCGCCCGACGAGCCGCTGCTCGTTGGCCTGCCGGCGGCCGCGCCCGTCTGGATGAGCCACGGTGACTCGATCCTCGAGCCGCCGCCCGGCTTCCGCGCCCTCGCATCCAGCGAGTCCACGCCGTACGCGGCCATGGCCAACGACCACAAGCTGATGGGCCTGCAGTTCCACCCCGAGGTCGTCCACACCCCCCAGGGCCGCGAGATCCTGGCCAACTTCACGTTGCGCATCGCGGGCGCCCGCGGCGACTGGACACCGGCCGGCTTCATCGGCGCCACCGTGGCCGCCATCCGGGCCGAAGTGGGTGCCGGGCAGGTGATCTGCGCGCTGTCCGGCGGCGTGGACAGCGCGGTGGCCGCGACCCTCGTCCATCGGGCCGTCGGTGATCAGCTGACCTGCATCTACGTCGACACCGGCCTCATGCGCAAGCGGGAGTCAGAGCTGCTGCGGGCGACGTTCGAGCAGAACCTCGGCATGCAGCTGCGGATGGTCGATGCCCAGGATCGATTCCTCCACCGCCTGGTGGGAGTGACGGATCCCGAAGAGAAGCGACGGATCATCGGCGACGAGTTCATACAGGTGTTCGAGTTGGAGGCCGCGCGGCTGGGGCCGATTGACTTCCTGGTCCAGGGCACCCTGTACCCGGACGTCATCGAGTCCAAGACGGTCGAGTCCAAGGCAGCGGCCAAGATCAAGACCCATCACAACGTGGGGGGCCTGCCCGCCAACCTGCGCTTCCGGCTCATCGAGCCGCTGCGCCATCTGTTCAAGGACGAGGTGCGGCGGGTGGGTACCGAGCTCGGCCTGCCGGAGGCCATGATCGTGCGCCAGCCGTTCCCGGGTCCCGGCCTCGCCATTCGGGTTATCGGCGAGGTCACCGCGTCCCGGCTCGAGACCTTGCGTGACGCCGATTGGATCGTCCTGGACGAGATCAAGGCCGCCGGCCTGTACCAACAGCTGTGGCAATCCTTCGCCATCCTGACTCCCGTCGATACGGTCGGGGTCATGGGCGACGGTCGCACCTACGCCAACGTAGTGGCGGTGCGGGCGGTGACCTCTGAAGACGGGATGACCGCCGACTGGGCACGGCTTCCGTACGACGTGCTGGCCCGGATCAGCACCCGGATCGTCAACGAGGTGCCCGGCGTGAACCGGGTGGTCTACGACATCAGCTCCAAGCCGCCGGCCACCATCGAGTGGGAGTAGCCGATCCGCCGTAGGATGGGCGGACCGATGTCCAGCTGGTTCGACAAGCTGCTCGAAGAGATGCAGCGCCGACAGATGGAGCAGGACTATGCCCGCGAGGGGCGTCCTCTCCCGCCCCGCGAGCCTTTGGGGCCGCCGGAAGAGCAGATCCCCGATGACGGCGGCGACGAACCGCCTCCGCCCAGACGTCTGCGGCCCCGACGCGGCCGCCCAAGCCAATCCCCAGCCAACTGGACACGCCCGGTGCTCTTCCTGGTGGGCGCGTTCGTGCTGCTCCAGCTCCTCGGGGGCCTGGTCGAGCTGTTCACGGACCTGGCCTGGTACGACGCCCTGGGCCGCCGCGACGTGCTGCTGACCCGATTCGTCGCGCACTTGGGCTGGTTCGTGGCCGGTTTGGCGCTGTTCACGATTCCCGCCCTGCTGAGCCTGTGGGTCGCCGGCCGGCTCGGTCCCCAGGTGCCGGTCCGCCGGGTCGGGTCGGTGGAAATACCAGACCTGTCACGCCCGGTGGGGATCCTGCTGGTGGCGCTGACCCTGGTGGGCGGGTTTGTCAGCGCCCTCGCCTGGGGCGGCAACTGGCAGACCCTGCTGCTGTTCTTCAACGGCGGGGACTTCGGGACCACCGACGCGGCCTTCGGCCGCGACATCGGCTTCTACATCTTCGACCTGCCCTTCTGGCGCTTCGTCCAGGGCTGGGTGGTCACCGCGCTGGCGGTCATCATCGGTCTGACGGTTGGGGCCTACGCGGTGTCCGCCACCCGGTGGTCGTTCCAGCTCACGGCGCCCGTCCGCGTCCACCTCAGCCTGCTGGGTGCC
>DASWJA010000126.1:0-7135 GCA_036397375.1 Candidatus Limnocylindria bacterium | reverse complement strand
CGTCCCGGAGAACGCATGAAGTACGAGATCGGCTACGGCAAGGCGGGAGTCAGCGTCTACCGCACGTACGGCACGCCACTGGTCGGGGTGACGCCCATCCCCGAGTCGCCGTTCACGGGCCGGGATAACACGCTCATGGCGGCCGAGATCGAGATCCAGGTCCGCGGCCAGGGATTCCTGGAGTCGTACACCGAGGGCGACAACCGGCTGGTGGTGGCCACCGACACGATGAAGAACTTCATCCACGCCACCTCCGCCTCCAACCCGGCGGCCACCCTGGAGGGCTGGCTCGACCACGTGGGCCGCGCGTTCCTCGACCACTACCCCCACATGGAACGCATCTCCATGCTCGGCACCGAGCTCCCCTACCCCGCGTCTCTGGTCCCGGCCGACGACGATGATGGCTTCGTCGCCTCCGGGGTCCTGTTCGCCCGGGATCGCAATGACCGCACCACCGCGCGCCTGGACCTGGAGCTGACTGATGACGGCGTGCGCTTGACCGATCACGCCTGCGGGCGTGAAGGGCTCCAGCTCATCAAGATCACCGGTTCGTCGTTTGCCGATTTCGCCCGCGACGAGCACACGACCCTTCCCGAGCGGCCGGACCGCGCCCTGTTCACGTGGATGGACATCGGCTGGCGGTACGCCGCCTCCGCCGACACCCTGGGGGCCAGCCCAGAACGCTACGTCGCCGGTGAGCAGGTGGCGGACCTGGCGGCATCGGCCTTCCACCAGTTCATGAGCCTCTCGATCCAGCACCTGGTCCACGAGATCGGCGGCCGCATGCTCGAACGCTGGCCCCAACTGGCCGAGGTCAACTTCGACGCACAGAACCGGACCTGGGATCCGGGCGTCATCAGCCCGGACGACCCCAAGGTCAAGACCTACGCCGATCCCCGCCCGCCGATCGGGCGGATCGACCTGGTCATGCGCCGAGACTGAGCCGCGGCAGCTCGATCGCTGGGCATCGGTCCATCACCACCCACAACCCCGCCGCCCGCGCCCGCTCGGCGGCCGCCTCATCGACGACCCCCAGCTGCATCCACACCGCCCTGGCGCCGATCTCGATCGCCTCGTCGACGTGGATCCCGGCCAACGCCGAGTTGCGGAAGATGTCGACCACCTCGATCGGGTGGCCGGCCGCAACCGCATCGGCCTGTGCAGAGAAGAGGTCGGCGTAGGCCGTCTGGCCGTGGACCTCCGTCGCGCGGGGGTTGACCGGGATCATCCGGTAGCCGTGGTCCATCAAGGTCCGCGCCACGCCATGGCTCGGCCGAAGCGGGTTCGAGGAGAGGCCGACCACGGCCCAGGTGCGAGTCTCGCGCAGAACGCGTTCGATGGTCTCCGGATCGGCGAACGTCACCGGGATCGGGCCAGCTCCTGGAGCGCGGCCCGGATCCGCTCGTCCAGCCCGCCCTCGACCCCGACCACGCTGCCCGCCGCGCGCCGTGCCTCGGAGGCGGTGTAGCCGAGCGACTCCAGGGCGGCCACCACGTCCGAATCGGCCGATGCGCCCGGTCCCACCGCGATCCCGGCGGCGTGAATCTTCTCCTGGAGCTCCAGGACGATGCGCTGGGCGGTCTTGCGGCCGACACCTGACACGGAGGTCAGGACGTCGAGGTCATCGGTCACGATCGCCATCTGCAGGCGCGTCACCGGGTGGGCGCTGGTGATGGCCAGCGCCAGCCGCGGCCCTACCCCGGTCACCGTCATCAGCAGCTCGAAGAAGGCCAGCTCCTCCGGCTTGGCGAACCCGAACAGGGCCTGGGCGTCGTCGCGGACCAGGTGATGGATGAACAGGCTGGTTTCCGAGCCGATGCGCACGCGCCCGATCAGCTCCGGCGACACCACCACCCGGTACCCGACCCCGCCGATCTCGATGATCACGTGGTCCAACCCGATGTGGCCGACCGGACCCCGAAGCGAGCCGATCACGCAGTACTCCCCGGGTACAGCGCCCCGATCGCCACCGCCAGGGCGTCGGTAGCGTCGTCCGACGCCCCACTGAGCTCCATCCCGAGCAGGCGTCCCACCATGACCGCCACCTGCTGCTTGTCGGCCGCCCCGTTGCCGCACACGGCCAGCTTCACCTCGTTGGGGGTGGGTTCACTGACCGCCAGTCCGTGCCGCGCGGCGACCAGCAGCGCCACCCCGCGCGCCTGGCCTACGGCCATGGCCGTCCGCACGTTGCGCTGAAAGTAGAGGCGCTCGACCGCCACCCGGTCGGGGTGGTGCTCGGCCACGAGCCGGTCCAGGGCCGCCTCGAGCTCCGCCAGGCGCGCGGCCTCGGGCCGTGCCGGGTCCGTGCGCACCGTGCCGGCATCCACGAACCGCAGGTTCGACCCATCGGACGCGACCACCCCGAATCCGCAGGCCGCGGATCCGGGATCGATTCCGAGCGCAATCATCCTCCGACGACCGATGCCTCGAGCTGCTCCATCAGGGCATCGGGAATGTCGAAGTTGGCATACACGGTCTGGACGTCGTCGAGGTCCTCGAGATGCTCGACGAACTCCAGGACCTGGCGAGCGGCGCGCTCGTCGGCGATCTCAACCCTCGTCGTCGGCTCCAGCGACACGTCGGCGGTGTCGGGCGCGAACCCGCCATCGGTCAGGGCGCTCCGCACCCGCTCCAGGTCACCCGGCTCGGTCACGACCAGGATGGCGCCCCCCTCCGGCGAGCCCACGTCGACCGCCCCGGCATCGATCGCCGCCAGTGACACTTCGTCCGGGTCGTTCCCCATGAGCGGGACCGACAGGACCCCGCGGTGCTCAAACTGCCACGACACGGGGGTGAACGAGCCGCCGGACCGGGTGAAGATGGCCCGGACAGCGGCCGCGGTCCGGTTCCTGTTGTCCGTCATGGCGGCCACGACGACCGCGACGTTCGCGGGCCCCAGGCCCTCGTACGTGATCTCCTCGTATCGCTCGGCGTCGGCCCCCGAGCCGGTTGCCCGCTCGATGGCGCGCTTGATGTTGTCCGCGGGCATGGAGTTGGCCCGTGCCTTGTCGACCGCCATCCGGAGCCGGTAATTGGCTTCCTGATCGGATCCGCCCTGGCGCGCGGCGGTGATGATCTCGCGGGTCAACTTCGTGAACAGCGCCCCGCGCTTGGCGTCATTGGCGCCCTTCTGGCGCTTGATTTGAGACCACTTGCTGTGTCCCGACATACGCCTCCGATTGTATGCTCCCGGGGTGAGGCAGCCTCCCGCCGATCGTGGCGCCGACTCGACACTCGAGCACTGGGCGGGGCTGGCCGCCATCGCGACCGGGATCGGCGGGGTCGTCTACGCCGTCGCGTTCCTGGGTGGGGTCGTCCTGGGCGCGAACCCGTCGCTCGGCATGCTCGTGGCCTCGATCGCCCTCATGCTGGGCGGTGTTCTCAGCCTTGTCGTGCTGGTGGCCGTCTACCGGCGGGTCAGCGCCGTCAGCCATGGCATTGCCCTGATCGGGCTGGCCCTGGCTCTGATGGGGGCATTCGGCGCGGTGGTGCATGGCGGGTACGACCTGGCGAACGTCCTCAATCCGCCCGCAGCCGATGTCATCACCGACGCCGGGTTGCCCAGCCCAGTGGACCCCCGAGGCCTTCTCACCTTCGGTGTCTCCGGGCTTGGGCTCCTGGTCCTGGCGGCCGAGGCCAGGCGCAGCGGGGCGCTCTCGCGCCGCGTGTCAACCCTCGGCGTTCTGCTGGGCATCATGCTGGTGGTCGTCTACCTGGGTCGCCTGATCGTCCTGGTCCCGACCAACCTGCTGGTGGCCGTCCCGGCGGCCCTCACCGGGGTGATCCTGGCCCCCGTTTTCTACATTTGGCTGGGGCTGGAGCTCCGCGGCCGCTGAACCTGCCGCTCCCTATAATGGCCGTCCCCGCCCGAGGAGCCGCATGAAGCCGACCACGCCCGATCGGATCCGGAACGTCGCTCTCATCGCCCACGGTGGCGCGGGCAAGACGAGTCTCGCCGAGGCCATGCTCTTCGACGCCGGAGCCATCCCCCGCCTCGGATCGGTCGAAGCCGGCACCGCCGCCCTGGACTGGGAGCCCGACGAGCAGCGTCGGCACCATTCCATCAACCTTGGCATCGGCACGTTCGAGGCCGAGGGGGCCCGCGTCACTCTCGTCGACACCCCCGGCTATGCCGACTTCCAGGCCGATGTCGTCCAGGCCCTGGCCGCCGTGGATGCCGCCATCGTCGTCATTGATGCATCGGCCGGGGTGGAGGTCGGGACCGATGCGGTCTGGCGGTTGGCCGACGCGCGGCGCCTGCCGCGCATGGTCTTCGTCAACAAGATGGACCGCGAGAACGCGAACTACGACGCCACCCTGGACCAGCTGAAGGCGGCCTTCGGCCCCAAGATCGCGCCGGTCTACCTGCCCATCGGCTCCGCGGAGTCGTTCCGCGGCTACATCGACGTCGTGGAGCAGCATGCCTCGATCTATGACAACGGCGAGCCGAAAGAGGTGCCCATACCCGATGACATGCGGGTTGCAGAGGAGTCCCGCCGCCAAGCTCTCATCGAGGCCGCGGCCGAAGCGTCGGACGATCTCATGCTCAAGTACCTCGAGGGCGAGGCGATCTCCGACGCGGAGATCGAGACGGCCCTCCATACCGGCACCCGGGAGGGGTCGGTGGTGCCCGTGTTCGTGGGGTCGGCCCATCGCAACATCGGGGTCCGCGAGCTGATCCGGATGATCGCCCGCCACGTGCCGTCGGCGGCCGAGGTCGGGGGTCGCACCACCACCGACGGCACGCTCATCGAGCCCGATCCGACGGGCCCCTTCGTGGCCCAGGTGTTCAAGGTCACCGCCGACCCATTCGTGGGCCGGCTCACCTATTTCCGGGTCGTCTCCGGCACTCTCAAGGCGCAGGGCCACCTCCACAACGCCACCCGGCGCGAGGACGAGCGGTTCGGCAACCTGCTGGCCCTCCAGGGAAAGGAGCAGGTCAACCTGCCCCAGGTCGGCCCCGGCGACATTGCGGCCGTCGCCAAGCTGGCCTCGACCAATGCCGGCGACACCCTGGTGGCCGATCGTTCCACGGCGGTCCAGCTGCCGACCTTCACCTTCCCCGAGCCGACCCTCCAGGTCGCCGTGGAACCTGAGTCCAAGGCCGACCTCGACAAACTGGGACAGGCCCTCACCCGGATGCTCGAGGAGGAGCCGTGCATGCGGGTCCATCGCGAGGCGGCGACCTCGCAGACCATCCTGACCGCCATGGGCGACGCGCACGTGGACGTCATCGTGGATCGCCTGAAGCGCAAATTCGGCGCGGCGGTGAAGGTGGTCGCCCCACGCGTGCCGTACCGCGAGACCATCCGGCGCCCGGCCAAGATCGACAACCGATTCAAGCGCCAGACCGGTGGCCACGGCCAATTTGGGCACGTGGTCATCGAGTTCGAGCCCACCGAGGCCGGCGAAGGGTTCGTGTTCGGTGATCGGATCGTGGGCGGGGCGGTGCCCAAGCAGTACATCCCGGCCGTCGAAAAAGGCCTCCGCGAATCCATGGCCGAGGGGGTCCTTGCCGGCTACCCGGTGGTTGACCTCAAGGCCACCCTGGTGGACGGCTCGTACCACACCGTCGACTCGTCCGAGATGGCGTTCAAGATCGCGGCCTCGCAAGCCCTCAAGAAGGCCTTCACGGATGCTGATCCAGCTCTCCTGGAGCCGGTGCTCGAGGTCGAGGTCATCGTCCCTGACGAGTACATGGGCGACGTGATGGGGCAGATCACCGCCAAGCGCGGGCACGTGCTGGGCATGGACTCCGCCGACGGGACTCAGTACCTGCGCGCCCAGGTCCCGCAGGCCGAGATGTTCCATTACGCGACCGAGCTGCGGAGCATCACCCAGGGTCGCGGCCGCTTCTCCCAGAAGCTCGACCACTACGCCGAGGTCCCGCACACGATTGCCGACAAGGTGATCGCCGAGCACCAGTCCAAGGTCGCCGCCGGGGAGCGTCACTAACCACTCCGGACCGCACCGCTCCGAACCTTTCGTTTTGTTGACAGTCGGGCGTATGGTGCGTCGGGGATTTTCCCCGTGTTCATCTGGAGGAGGTGGATCACTCGTGAGTGGATTCTTCACTCCCAAGATGTTCCTGACGGCCGGCGGAGCGGTCCTGCTGCTGCTCGGCGTCGTTGGACTTCTTGGCATCTTCACCGAGGAGGCGTATCCCTGGTTCTGGTTGGACGGCGGGGAGAACGCCGCTCATCTCGTCTTGGGCGCCGTTGCCCTGGCGGCCGTGTTCGTCCCCGGCCTGAACAGTGCGCTGGCGCCCTACTACCGACCGATCGTTATCCTGGTCGGCCTGATCGCACTCTTCTTTGGCGTCTATGGGTTCGTGGTGGCGGGCGACACGTCGGGGGCCAACACCTTCGGCCTGGCCAACCTCGAGAGCCCGGCAGACAACATCCTCCACCTCGTGGTCGCGGCCTGGGCTTTTGCCTCCGCGTTCATGGGGCGCGAGCCCAGCATGGCCTGACAAGGCCCTCTGAGCGCCGGCGGTCCACCAGGACCCCGGCGCTTCGTGCTATCTGGCGCAGTCACGTCAATCGCACGCGGGCGGCCTGGCGCTTTCCGACGCGCACCTCGTGGTCCGCACCGGCCGCGAACATCCGCAGCACATCGGCCTGCACCTCGCCGTCCACGCGCACCCCGCCCTGCCGGACGAGCCTGCGCCCGACGCTGCGTGACGACGCAAGGCCCGCGGCGACCAGCAGGTCGGGAAGGCTGATCCCGGCCGGGGGGACCGTCACCGTCGTCTCCTCGATCTCGGAAACGACCTGACCACCACTCACCTCAAGCTCCCAGCGGGCCTCGGCCTCGGCCGCCGCCTCTTCGGAGTGCCACCGGGACACGATCTCGCGCGCCAGCTGCTGCTTCGCCGCCTTGGGATGGATCCGATCCGCGGCCAGATTCGCCAGGAAGGTTTCGGCTTCGGCATCGGTCCAGCGCGTGACCAGGCGCGCCCAGTTCGGAAGCAGGCTGTCGGCGATGCTCATGCTGCGGGCGTATTGCTCGTACGGCGGATCGGTCAAGCCAATCGCGTTGCCCAGCGACTTGCTCATCTTCGCCACCCCGTCGATGCCGACCAGCAGCTCGCAGGTCAGGATCTGCTGGGGGTCCTGGCCAAAGTCGCGCTGCA
>DASWJA010000125.1:0-7150 GCA_036397375.1 Candidatus Limnocylindria bacterium | reverse complement strand
GCAAGCGGCGTGGTATCCTGTTGCCCTAGGCCTCCCACGCGGAGATGTCCGATCCCTCGCCGCCGCAGAAACCCAAGCGGGTTCGCGAAGCGAGGGTGCCGCCCAAGCCGCGCCACCCATTCCGGCCTCAGTCCGGGAGCGTGGGTCGAGCGCGAAGGCAGCCGGAACTCCACGAGGTTGGCCACCACCATTCACAAGGAGAAGCTCTCTTGAGCAAGAACGTGGCCGTCTTTGTTGACGTTGCCAACCTCTACTACGCTGCCCGCGGGCAGGACGTCGACGTCGATTACGTGGCGCTGCTGAAGCACGCCACCAAGGGGCGCGATCTCATTCGCGCCTACGCCTACTCGGGGCTTGATCCCGAGAACGAGAACCAGAAGAAGTTCCTCGATTTCCTTGGCAAGAACGGCTACAAGGTCGTGGCCAAGGACATCCGCAAGTTCGGCGACGGGCGGGTCAAGGCCAACCTCGACATCGAGCTCGTGGTCGACCTCTTCCGCCTGGCCGATCGTATGGATGTGGCCGTAATCGTCTCCGGTGACGGGGACTTCGCGCCCGCCATTCGCGCCCTTCAGGACGAGGGTGTCCGGTGCGAGGTGATCAGCTTCAAGCCGAACACCAGCTCCGACCTGTTCGCTGTCGCCGACGAGTTCGTGGACGTCATGAAGATCAGCGCCATCAGCCGCCAGAAGGATGCCAAGGGGGTTCCGGCACCCGAGATGCCCGCCAAGGAGGTCAATCCCGACGTCGGATTCCGCGAGGCCTCGCCCTCGGTTGCCGCCGCGGCCATGGCAGCCATCCGAGCCGACGGGGAGGACGCCGGGAGTGCCGGCCGCGGACGAGGGCGGGCGACCGGGAGCCGGCGATCGGAGCGACCGTCGCGTCCGACCCGCGGCGGACGATCCCGCACCACCGACAAGGAGCCCATGGCGATCGACGAGCCCCTGCTTGCGACCGACGGCGGCGCGCCCGCGCCTCCTGGGGCTGCCGACGACACCCTGTCCGAGAGCGCTCGCCGGCGTCGCCGACGCGGGGGTCGGGGACGGGGTCGCCGCGGTCGCCGCGGGGATCTTCCCGATGCGTCGTCGGCCTCGGCCGCGGCCGACGCCGAGCCCGCCGAGATCGGCTGGCAGGAAGTCGACAGCATCGAAGAGCTCGAAGGACTCGGAACTGGCGAGGGTATTGGAGCGGAGCGGGAGTTTGAATTCGAGGAGGCCGATGCGGCGACGCTGGCCGAGCTCGGACTGAGCAGTCAGCCCGCAGGAGTCTCGGGGACCGATGGGACCGATGTGCCCACCCAGCCGGCCGAGGCGGATGCCACCACTGGTCCGGCTGTCACCCGGAAGCCCCGCACACGCAAGCCCTCGACGCGGGCTGCGGCGAAGCCAGCGGCAGAGCCGGTGGCCAAGACAGCGGCCAAGCCCCGAGCGCGATCAACGAGCAAGGCTGTCAGCCAAGAGCCGGCCGCCACGCGCGGGAAGGCGTCTGCCTCGTCGGCGGCCGCCAAGCCGCGCGCCTCACGGACCACTCGAAGCAAGGCCTCTCCGGAGCCCACCGAGGCTTCCGACGAGGGCATCTGGAAGCGGTTTACCTCGGGTCGCAGCACGCGCAAGCGCGCCACGCCCGAACCCCCCACCGAGGGCTAGGTCTCGGATTCGACCTCGCTGGCCTCGGGGGCGGCGCCCGTCCCCCCGTTGCCGTTGGTTGACGGCGTGCTGACCGGGATCCACTCGCCGGCGGCCTCAGCCGCTTCGCGCGCACGGGTGGCGAGATCATCACGCGTCTCGCGGCCGGACTTGGGCGCCGTCAGGATCGCGACCAGGGCGCCGGTCAGGGCGCCGATCAGGATTCCGGCGAAGAACGAGCCCCAATGGCGATCCTGGCGCGGGCGGAGGCCAAGCTCGCTGGCAGCTTCCTCGATGAGCTGGCGTCCGGCCGGGACCGCCGCTCCGGCGGCCCCGAGTGCGACCGTACGCCTGTTCCACGCGCGCCGCAGACCGGGGCTGATGTCCTGGCGCCAGACCTGGCGAGACCACTTGCCCACCTGCCGACCCCGGCGCTCGACCGTGCGCGCGACTTCTCGGCGAACGGGCTGCGACTCACGCCAGGCGATGGATGCGCGCTCGGCGGCCTCCTCGGCTGCCTGGGCGATGGCATCCGCGAGAGCCTGGCCACGCTGCGCCACCTCCTCCGGCACGTCTTTGCGGGCCATGCGATCCATGAATGCCTGCCACTCGTCGGGCAATCGCAATCTGTCCGACGTCGATCCTGATGTCACCTTGCTGCCCATGGCCGACCTCCTCGAGCGCTTCTGCTGTCTTCGGCCCAGTATGCCACCGACCGCCGGACCGCGCCTCTGGGCGTGGTCTGGCGCACTGGGAGCGAGCCTGACGTGCCCATCCTGACTGCCCGTTTGCCCCGCCTATACTCGCCGCCGTGAGTGTCGAAGTCGCCGGCTCCGGGTTTCTGACAATCGGTCAGCCGGTGGCGGAGCGGCTCGCCCGCCGGACGCTCCTGGGCGGCCACGGCCCGGCCACGCTCCTGATCCACGGCCCGCCCGGGGCCGGCAAGGGATCATTCGTTGACGATCTGCTGGCCACTGCCCTGTGCGAGGCGGTCGATCCCGACCAGCGCCCGTGCAACGTCTGCGCCGGCTGTCGGCAGGCCCGTGCGCGAACCCACCCGGACCTGGTCCTCGCGTCACCCGAGCGCTGGAGGGATGAACGTGCGAGCGGCGAGAGCATCGTGGGGGCGGCGCGGCGATGGCTGGCGGAGGTCGCGGGAGCGCCGATCGCCGGGCGTTGGCGGGTGGTGGTGATCGAGCGCGCCGACCTCGCCAACGAGCAGATTCAGAACGCGCTGCTCAAGGCGCTGGAGGAGCCCGGCGATCGGCAGCTGTTCATTCTGGTGGCCGACGACGTCGGCCGGCTGCTGCCGACCATTCGTTCTCGCTGCCAGGCTCTGCGCCTGGCAGCGATCGGGCAGGACGCACTCGCAGCCTGGCTGATCGAGCGCGAAGGGCTCCCCGGGGAGCAGGCCACGGCGCTGGCTCGTTTGTCCGGCGGCCGGATCGGCCGCGCCGTCGGGTACGCCCGGGCGCCGGAACGGGTGGACTGGCGGCGACGCACCCAGCACGAGCTGCTCGGACTTCTGGACCGTGGCCGCGCCGATCGGCTGGCAGCGGTCCGCGAGCTCCTGGACGATGCTGCGCGCCTGTCACTGGGGCCCGATGAGGCCGCTGACCCGGCCACTCCGGAAGGTGGCGGCCGAACACCCACGGGCGTCCAGCGCGCCGCAGCGCTCGCCATCGTCGAAGCATGGGTCGATCTGGCGCGGGACCTGGCGGTGGCCGCCGCGGGCTCGCCGCACCTGGCCGTCTCGGACGAACTGCTCCCCGACCTGCCGGCTGCGGCGCGGCGCCTCGGGCCGGACGAGATGGCTCGTGCGGCCGCCGCGCTGGAGCACATCCGCGACGCCCTGGAGCTGAACGTCAGCCCTCGCCTGGCCCTCGAGGTGGCCATGCTGGAGTGGCCCTCAGTCGCCGCGCGCGGGTGAGCCCGCAGCGCCTGACGGCCCGGGTCATCGGCCGCGTCCAGGGGGTCGGGTACCGCTGGTGGGTGGTCGACGCCGCCACGCGGCTGGGGCTGGTGGGTTGGGTCCGCAACGCCGACGACGAGCGTGCCGTGGAGCTGGTCGCCGAAGGCGAGGCGGCGCCGCTCGAGACCCTCGCATCTCAGCTCGACCATGGCCCCGGAGCGGCGTGGGTCGAGCGGGTCGAGGCCAGCCGCGGACCGGCGTCGGGGGGCATGACCCGGTTCGAGATTCGCCGGTGAACTGGCGGGCGGTCGGCTGCGCGGTCCTCGCTGCGGCCGTCTTCGTTGGGCTGGGCCTGTGGAGCCTGCAGATGGCGATCGGGCCCCCCGGCTGCCCCGAAACGCTCCTCTGGGGCGATCGCGTCTACACCGCGGCCGGGGATCCGACGGTCGATCCGGTGGTCGGCGGCGGAGAGCCCGTCCCGCTGGGGACGACCCTCGTGGGCATCGTGTCGCGCGAGGTGTACGGCCCGCCGGGCAGCGCCCCGTCGCCCGACGCGGAGGATCGGCCGGACGAGATCGCGCTCGAGTGCGGCGACGGCACCTTCGTGAGCTACGAGTTCACATCCGTGGCTCCGACCGCTCCTCCGTCACCATAACCGCTCGGCCGTCACGCCGAACAGCCGGTCGGAGGCCGTCTGGGCGTATCGGTCCGTCATCCCGGACACGAAGTCCGCGACCTGGGTCACAAGGTCGGCATCGGTATCCCGATAGGAGGCCGGTAGCTCCTCCGGATGAGCCAGGTGGTGGTCCATCAGGCGGCGAAGGATGCGGACGGCAACCTGCTGCTGGGCCGCCTGCTCGGGGCGCAGGTAGACGCGCTCGAACATGAAATCGCGCAGCTCGTGCATGAGGGCCAGGGTGTCGGCGTCCATACCGATGGCGCCCGCCCGCACGCTCTCGTCGATCACGGCCGTGATGAGCTCCCCGATCCACTGCCGCCCCGGCGGTCCGAGCCGCTCCAGAAGGTGGGGCGGGAAGTCCGCCTCGCGCAGGACGCCCGCGCGCAGCGCGTCGAGCGCGTCGTGGCTGAGGTATGCGATCCGATCCGCGTAGCGCACGGACAGGGCCTCGGGCGTGATGGGCGGGGGCGTGATCTTCCAGGTATGGGCCCGGATTCCGTCGCGGACTTCCCAGGTGAGGTTCAGGTCCTCGAGGACCTCGACGATGCGAACGCTCTGCGCCGCGTGATGCCAGCCCGCAGGCGGGAAATACGGCGCCAGGGCCTCCTCGCCGGTGTGACCGAACGGGGTGTGGCCCACGTCATGACCCAGCGCGATCGCCTCCGCCAACGACTCGTTGAGCGCCAGCGCCGCCGCCAGGGAGCGCGCGATCTGGGCGACCTGGAGGGTGTGAGTGAGGCGCGTGACGAAGTGGTCGCCTTCGGGGTTGAGGAATACCTGGGTCTTGTGTTTCAACCGGCGAAAGGCCTTGGAGTGGATGACTCGGTCCCGGTCCCGCTCGAAGGCGGTGCGGAACTGGTCCGGTTCTTCGGGCCTGGCGCGGCCGCGCGAGCTCGCCGATCGGGTGGCCACCGGCGACAGCCGCACCTCCTCGGCTTCGCGTGCAGACCGATCTCGACGGATCAGGTCTCCCATATGCCCGATGATGGCGGATGCCGGCCGTTCTCCGCCTGAGCTGAGAGCAGTCAGTCCGATCGTACTGGGCATACCGGGTCAGGGCGGATTGGCCGCAGGGTGGCTAGGGTGACCAGGTCCCCTGCGAACCCGCCAGAGGCCTCGCCCTCGCATGCTCACGACCCACCACTCCGCTCGCCTTGTCTCCGTCGCCCTTGCGGCAGCGCTCGTGCTGACCGCCGTGGCGCCGGCAGCGCCGACCGAAACCGGAGGCGGCCCGGTCAAGGTCCGTACCTCGGAAGCGACCCACGCGGTGGACGGGAGCTATGCCTTCTCTCTGCCGGCGGGTACCACACACATCGCCATTCATTGGTCTGGCCATCCAGACGCACAAGTGGAGGCGGCGTTCACCGTTGACGGGACGGTCTTCTCGGAGCCGTCCCACGTCGAGATCGACGAGTTCGGATCATCCAAAGCGGACGGCGAGACGTACGGCTCGGTGATGCTCGCCGGCGGTATGCAGGCGGTCCGCGTGACGGCCGATGAATCCCTCCCCAAGGTCACGGTACTCGCCATGGACGCGGCGGGCGAGACCCAGGCGCCACTCGGACTGGGGGCCGAGGCGGCCGCGCTGAGCACGATTCCCGGAGTCATCCCACGAAGCGGCTGGGGGGCCGACGAGTCGGTCCGATTCGACAGCCTGGGGGAGGAACGCTGGACCCGAGCGTTCTACCCCCTTCAGAAGCTGGTGGTGCATCACACCGCCGGCTCGAACGTGGATCCGAACCCAGCGGCAACGGTGCGGGCCATTTACCAGTTCCATGCTGTCACCCTGGGCTGGGGCGACATTGGTTACCAGTACCTGATCGACTCGGCCGGACGGGTCTACGAAGGTCGTTACTCCCGGGCCTACTGGAACGGCACAATCCCAACCGCGGGTGACGAGGCCGGCGACGTCGTCGAGGCCGGTCACGCGCTGTATCACAACCCGGGCAGCATGGGGATCGCGCTGCTCGGTAACTTCACGTCGCAGCTCCCCACACCTGCGGCGCAGGCATCCCTGGTGCGGATGCTGGCCTGGGCGTCCGCCGCGCACGGCATCGACCCGACCGGTAGCAGCACGTACATCAACCCGGTGACCGGGACGAGCATCACGACCATGAACATCACGGGCCATCGCGACTACCAGAACACCGGGTGCCCCGGCGCGCCCTTCTACGCACTCCTTCCGTCGATCCGGAGCGCCGTTGCGGCCGAGATCGCCAATCCGCCCCTTGAGACGTACAACCCGGCGCGTCCTCTCTACTTCGCCGCCGGCGCCTACGTTGGCCGCCAGTTCAACGCCGCCGGAGGGATCACTGCCTCGCTGCCGTACACGCTCGGCGCGGCTTCGTCGGCTCCCACGAATCAGAAGAGCACGATCCCCAACCAGAGCGGGAACTGGTACTACATCACGGCCGGGATCTGGGCCGGCTACTGGGTCGCGGAGTCCAGCTCTACCACGTTGGGTGCCTCACCACCTACATTGCCGCCGGCCGAGTCCTATTTCCCCTGGCGTCCCCTCTCCTTTGCCGCCGGCGCGTACGTCGGGTTCAAGTTCAGCACCTATGGGGCGGTCATCGCCTCGCGGCCCTACACGCTGGCCACCGATTCGATGGCGCCGACGACCGAGAAGAGCACGATCCCCAACCAGAGCGGGAACTGGTACTACATCACGGCCGGCATCTGGGCCGGGTACTGGATCCAAGAATCGTCGGGCACATTCCTGGGCGACTTCTCCCCGCCACCGCCACCGGTGGTCGAGAACTACGACCCGCCGCGTACCTTGTACTTCGCGCCGGGGACCTACATCGGTCGCCAGTTCAACGCGGCCGGGGCAATCACCGCCTCCAACCCGTACACCCTGGCCACCGGCTCGAACGCGCCGACGAACCAGAAGAGCACGATCCCCAACCAGAGCGGGAACTGGTACTACATCAC
>DASWJA010000124.1:0-6484 GCA_036397375.1 Candidatus Limnocylindria bacterium | reverse complement strand
GTTTGCCGCCCCCCAGTTCGCGACCGAAGTCCGGGGCAGGCTGGGCGAGCTGCTGGCGACCCTGACCCCGGGCAACCTCAACAAGTTCTTCTTCACCCTGGGCGGGGCGGAGGCCAACGAGAACGCCCTGCGGTTGGCGCGCATCACCACCGGGCGGCAGAAGGTCATCGCCCACCATCGGTCGTACCACGGCGCCACGGCGGGCGCAATCAGCGTCACCGGCGACCCTCGCCGCTGGGCCAACGAGCCGGGCGTCCCGGGCGTGATCCGGGTCCTTGACCCGTGGCGCTGGGGCCAGACCGAGCCGGAGCCGGTCGATCGCCAGCTGGAGTACCTCGAGGAGGTCATCCAGTACGAAGGCCCGCACACCATCGCGGCCTTCATCCTGGAGACGGTCACCGGCACCAACGGCGTCCTGATTCCGCCCGACGGCTACCTGCAGGGCATCCGCGAGCTGTGCACGCGGCACGGCATCCTGATGATTACCGACGAGGTGATGGCCGGCTTCGGCCGCACCGGACGCTGGTTCGCGGTCGATCACTGGGACGTGGTCCCCGACCTGCTGACCATGGCCAAGGGCCTGACCAGCTCGTACCTGCCGTTGGGGGCGGTGGCCATGACGCCGGAGCTCGCCGAATACTTCGACGACCGCGTCTACTACGGCGGTCTGACCTACTCCGCCCACCCGGTCAGCTGCGCGGCCGCCGTCGCCGCGGTGGGCGTCCTGCGCGACGACGATCTGGTCGGCAACGCGGCCCGCCTGGGCCCGGTCATGCACGAGCTGCTGACCGATCTGGAAGCGCGCCACCCGAGCGTGGGCACCACCCGCAACATCGGCCTGTTCGGGGTCATGGAGCTGACTCGCAACCGAGGCACCATGGAGCCAATGACCGCCTTCAACGCCTCGTCGCCTGAGATGGCTTCGCTCGACGCCCGGCTACGCGCCGACGGGCTGTACACGATGCAGCACTGGCACCAGGTCTTCACCAACCCGCCCCTGTGCATCACCGAGGAGCAGCTGCGCGAAGGGTTCGCGATCATCGATCGCGCCCTGGACGAGACCGATGCCGCGGTCGCCTGAGCGACCGCTGAAACACCCCCGGCGCCGGCGGCTCCTCGCGATCCTGGGGTTTATCGGTCTGGTGCTCGTCTTGTGGGAGGGCGTCAAGGTCATCGGCGGCGACCCGTGGCGCGTCAACGGGGAGCTCATCTGGACACCGCCACTGGATCTGAAGTTCGCCAGCGACATCAACCTGCCCCACGTGTGGTCCATCGCGGCCGCCCTGAGTGAGCCGTGGCGCCGGAGCGCCGACACGTCGCTGTTCATGTTCCTGGTGGGAAAGGCGCTGTACACCTGGCGCGAGGCGGCCATCGGCTTCGCGCTGGGCGCAGTGACCGGGATCGCGCTGGCGGCGGCGTTTGTCCACTCGCAGCTGCTGGAGCGGGCGTTCGTTCCCTACGTCGTGGCCAGCCAGACGATTCCAATCGTGGCCCTGGCCCCGATGATCGTCTTCTTCGTGGGCAACGAGATCCTGGCCGTGGTGGTGGTCGCCACCTACCTGACCTTCTTCCCGGTCACGATTGCCATGATCCGTGGGCTCCGATCACCGGATCCGCGTGCATTGGAGCTGATGCGTTCGTACGCGGCCAAGCGGCGGACGATCTTCTGGAAGCTGCGGATGCCGGCATCGGTCCCCTACCTGTTCACCGCGCTCAAGATCGCGGCCACGGCGAGCATCGTGGGCGCCATCGTCGGGGAGGGGCCAGGCGGGGTCCAGGACGGGCTTGGGCGCGCCATCTTGGATTTCAACCAGACCTACATCACAGGTCCTGAGAAGCTGTGGGCCGCCATCCTGGTCACCGCTCTGCTGGGCATCAGCTTCTATCTCCTCGTCCGGATCGCGGAGCTGTGGTGGCTGCGCGACCGGGCCTCCGCGGTCCTGACCTGAGGCGGCGTGATGTCCGGTCAGGCGGTTGTCCACGTCGCTGACGTCACGAAGACCTTCGACGTCCCGGGGCGCGGGACGATGACCGCCTTGTCGGGCATCGACCTGTTGATCGGGCAGGGGGAGTTCGTTTCGCTCATCGGTCCGTCAGGTTGCGGCAAGTCCACGCTGCTGCGGCTGATCGGCGACCTGACCGTGCCCACCAGCGGCACGGTTATGGTCAACGGCAAGCCGGCCCAACAGGCGAGGGTGGATCGGGACTACGGGATCGTTTTCCAGTCCCCGGTCCTGTTCGACTGGCGCAACGTCGAGGAGAACGTGCGGCTGCCGCTGGAGCTGATCGGTACAGAAAAGGCTGCCCGGGAAGCGCGGGTCACCGAGATGCTGGAGTTGGTGGAGCTGTCGGACTTCCGTAGGCACCATCCCTATCAGCTGTCGGGCGGAATGCAGCAACGGGTGTCCATTGCACGGGCCCTGGCCTTCGAGCCGGCGCTGCTCCTCATGGACGAGCCGTTCGGCGCGCTGGACGAGATGACCCGCGAGCGAATGAACTCCGAGGTATTGAAGGTCTGGGCCCAGACCGGCATCACCGTCGTCTTCGTGACCCATTCCATTCCCGAGGCGGTGTTCCTTTCTTCGCGGGTGGCGGTCATGAGCGCCCGCCCCGGACGCATCACGAAGGTCGTGGACATCGACCTACCGCGGCCCAGGACAGTCGAGACGCGCGAGAACCGTCGCTACTTCGAGCTCGTGACCGAGGTCCGCGAGGCGCTGCGCGGCATGGACGGCCGGGTGGAGGCCGATGACGCGGCCCTCGACCGGGCCGCCGCCGAAGGCGGCATTGGATGACGGCGCTGCGTCGCAACCTGCCGGCGATCGTGGTGTTCTTCACAACTCTCGTCCTGTGGGAGGTCGTCATCAGCAGCCTGGACGTGCGCTCCTTCATCCTGCCCGCGCCGTCGTCGATCGCCAACGCCCTGGTCGAGAACTGGGATGTGGGTTACCAGATCTGGCCGGCGGCCCAGACGACCTTCCTGGAAGCGGCCGGCGGGATGGTGATCGGGACCGTGTTGGGGGTCCTGATCGCGCTCGTCATCTCGCGCTGGACCCTGGCCGGCGACATCGCGCTGCCGGTTGCGGTGGCCATCAGCGCCATCCCGATCATCGCCTTCGCCCCGATCGCCAACAACTGGTTCGGCGTCCTGTCACCGACCTCCAAGATGGTGATCGCGGCGGTCCTCGTCTTCTTCCCGATCATGATCAACGTCCTGCGCGGCCTGACGGAGGTGCCCAACTCCTCGCTGGAACTCATGCGCTCGTACGCGGCGGGGTCGATGGCCGTGTTCCGCAAGGTCCGCGTTCCCAATGCCCTTCCCTTCTTCCTGACCGGTTTGAAGGTCGGGACCACCCTGGCCCTCATCGGCGCGGTGGTGGGCGAGTACTTCGGCGGACTGAACGTGGCCCTGGGTCGGATCGTGGTCCAGAGCGCCAGCAGGCTCTCGTTCGAGGTGACGTGGGCCGCCATCATCGTGGCCTCCGTGGTCGGGATCGCGATGTACCTGCTCATCGTCGCCATCGAGCGTGTCGCGATCCCGTGGCATCCGGCGGTCCGCGGGGACCGTATCTCCTGAAGATCGGCACCTCGTAGAATCAGTCTTCACGGAGGGCCCGCCCCCGGGCCGTTGCATCGAGGAGTGGAGATGAGGGTTACGCGTGTCCTTGCTGCGCTGGCGGTCAGCGCCAGCATGTTGCTCGCCGCCTGTACGACCGAGCCGGCGAGCGTGAGAGTCGTCCTGCAGTGGGTGCCCCAGGCGCAGTTCGCCGGCTATTACGCCGCCGAAGCGCTGGGCTACTACGAGGACGAGGGACTGAACGTCGAGATCATCCCGGGAGGCCCCGAGGTCTTCCCGCAGGTTGAAGGATCCAAGGCGGACGGCCCCGAGTTCGCCGTGTCCTGGGTGCCCAAGGTGCTCCAGGCGCGTGAGAGCGAGACCGGGTCCGACCTCGTCAACATCGCCCAGATCTTCCAGCGCGCGGGCACCCTGTCGGTCGCCTGGGCGGACAGCGGCATCGACTCGGTCGAGGACTTCGCCGGCCAAAAGGTCGGGGCGTGGGGCTTCGGCAACGAGCTCGAGGTTGTGGCATCCGCCCGGCTCATCGGCTTGGAAGACGGGGTGGACTTCACCCGCGTCGAACAGCCATTCGACATGACGCTGCTGATCAACGCCTATGACGGATGCGCCGAGGCGGACACCGACTGCGTCAACGTGGCCGAGGCCATGATCTACAACGAGTACGCCCAGCTCCTGGAGACCGTCAACCCGGACACCGGTGAGCTGTTCCAGCCCGAGGACCTGAACGTCATCGACTACAACGAGGTCGGGACGGCCATGCTCCAGGACGCCATTTGGGCGCGTGCCTCATGGCTGGCCGAGGGCACCAATGAGGACACCGCGGTCAAGTTCCTGAAGGCCACCTTCCGTGGCTGGATCTACTGCCGCGACAATCCCGCCGACTGCGAGCAGTTCGTTGTCGACGCGGGTAGCACGTTGGGGGCAGGCCACCAGAAGTGGCAGATGAACGAGATCAGCAACCTGATCTGGCCGTCGCCCAACGGGATCGGCCTCCTCGATCCAGCGGCCTGGGCGCAGATGGTCGAAACGGCGCTGGCAGGTGGCATCCTGGCCGGCGAGCCGTCAGACGACGCCTACCGGACCGACCTGGCCCAGCAGGCGCTTGACGCCCTGGGCGAGGAGGACATTACCGGCGAGGGCTGGGTGAAGGCGGAGGTGGAGATCACGCCCGGCGGCGAGTAACCGGCTGGGCTCGGGTGTAAGCCCACCGATCTGCAGACCGATGGAGGCCCCTCGTCCGCGAGGGGCCTCCGGCTTGGGTCCACGGTCAAACCAGGTAGCGGATCCAGACGTAGGCCGTGGCGATGAGCATGGTCGCCAGAGTGACTGGTATTCCGTACCGGGCGAACGTACGGAAGGTGATTGGATGGCCCTCGCGCTCCGAGAGGCTGGCCAGGGTGACGTTGGCCGAAGCTGCGATCACGGTGGCGTTGCCGCCGAAGTCGGCCCCGATGGCCAGTGACCACCACAGGACGTCAGCGGCGTGGCCCTGGTTGGCGACCAGCTGATCGACGACGGGAATCATGGTCGCGGTGTACGGGATGTTGTCGATGATCCCGGACAGGATCGCGGACAGCCAGAGCAACAGGATCGAGGTTGAGGCCAGCTCGCCGCCCGTGACGTCGGCAATGCTGTCGGCGATGAAGTCAATCAGCCCAACCTCGATGATCCCGCCGACCATGATGAACAGGCCGATGAAGAAAAACAGCGTCGTCCACTCCACTTCGCGCAGGACCTCGTGCGGTTCGATGCGAGATAGAAGCAGCAGCACGGCCGCACCCGCCAGGGCCACGGTCCCAGGCTCATACCCCAGGGCCCCATGGAGCAGGAAGCCGATCAGCGTGGCCGACAGGACGATGATCGAGATCCTGAGGAGGCCCGGGTCGCTGATCATCTGGCGCTCGTCCATGGCGAGCAGCTCATCGCGCAGCTCGGGAGCGATGCGGAGCTGACTCCCGAACAACCATCGCGCCGCGGCCAGGAAGAGGACCAGACAGACGATGGAGAGCGGAGCCATGTGGACCAGGAAGGCGACGAAGTCGAGCCCCGCTGCGCTGCCGATCAGGATGTTCGGAGGGTCACCGATCAGGGTCGCGGCGCCCCCGATGTTGCTGGCCAGAATGGCGCTGACAATGAACGGCATCGGGCTCAGCCCCAGCCGAGCCGCCAGGAAGAGAGAGATCGGCCCGACCAGGACGACCGTGGTCACGTTGTCCAGGAGCGCAGACGCGACCGCAGTGATCAGGCTGGTCACGACCAGGATCCGATAACCGTCACCCCCAGCCAGGCGGGCGGCTCGAACCGCCAGCCAGCCGAAGACCCCGGTCCGGCGAATGATGGCCGCCAGGAGCATCATCCCGGCCAGCAGGAAGATGACATTGAAGTCGATGGCCTCGAACGCCTGCTCCTGGGAGACGACGCCCAGCAGGATGATGGCCACACCCCCGAGCAGTGCCGCGACCGTCTTGTGGATTCGCTCGGTGGCGATCAGCGCATAGGTGACGACGAAGACCGCGACGGCGGCCCAGAACGCCGCCTCCCCGCCCAATACGCCTGACACGATCAGGTGGTCTCCTGGCCGGGCGGACGAAGCAGTGCGCTACGACCGGTGGACCTGATCCACACGAGCAGCAGCTCCAGCATGTCCAGGTAACCGATGACTCTTCCATCCGGATCGCAGATCGGCAGCCCGTTCATGCGGCTGTGGTGCATCCGCTCGAAGGCGGTGCGAACGGTCTCGGTCGGCCGCACGCTGACCGGTTCGATCATGATGTCTGAGGCGGTCCGGGCAGCGATGTGGCTGGCGTATTGGAGGGCGGCGTCCAGATCGGCGATCTCGCCGAGGAACTCCTCGGGCACGATCTTGAGGAAGATGTCGTTGACCAGGATCCTGATCGGGATGAG
>DASWJA010000123.1:0-2277 GCA_036397375.1 Candidatus Limnocylindria bacterium | reverse complement strand
GAGTGTCGAGATCGCCCTGCGCAAGGCCGGCGAGCGCGCGCCGCTCTCAGTCATGGCGTCGGATGCCTACTTCCCGTTCCCGGATGGGATCCAGATCGCGGCCCAGGCCGGGGTGACCGCCATCATCCAACCCGGCGGCAGCGCCCGCGACGAGATGGCCATCGAGGTCGCCGACCGTCACCATATGGCCATGGTCTTCACCGGGCGCCGACACTTCCGCCACTGACCGATACGAACTGACCGATGCGGACACACCCATGCACAAGCTGATCACCGACGAAGCGATGGCCGCCACCGAGGCGGCGGCACTGGCCGCCGCCCGCCTGATGGGCCGCGGCGACAAGCACGGCGCGGACCGGGCTGCGGTCGAGGCCATGCGAAAGGCCATGGACGCGGCCGACCTGAGCGGGACGATCGTGATCGGCGAGGGGGAGCGCGACGAAGCGCCCATGCTCTACATCGGCGAAAAGGTCGGCAATCCCGAGGCGGCGGTCATGATCGACATCGCCGTCGATCCGCTGGAAGGCACCAACCTGGTGGCCAGCGGCGCCCCGAATTCGATCACCGTGCTGGCGGCGTCGGAGCCGGGTGGCCTGATGCACGCGCCGGACACGTACCTGCGCAAGCTGATCGTGGGGCCCGGGGTGGCCGGGCACGTCAGCATCAACGACCCGGTGGACGCCACCATCCGGATCATCGCCGCCCGCCTGGGGCGGGCGGTATCGGACATCACGGTGGTGGTCCTCGACCGTCCGCGCCACGACGGCCTGGTGGCCGAGCTGCGCGAGAGCGGGGCGCGGATCAAGCTCATCCCCGACGGAGACCTCACGGCCGGGATCAGCGCCGCCGTGTCGGGGACTGGCGTGCACGCGGTGATGGGGACCGGCGGCGCACCGGAGGGCGTGCTGACCGCCGCGGCCCTGAAATGCCTGGGCGGCGAGATTCAGGCCCAGTTCCGCTGGCGCTCGGACGAAGAGCGGGAGCGGGGGCGCCAGATGGGGGTGGACGTGGACGACGCGGACCGCGTGTACCGGACCGATGACCTGGCCAGCGGCGAGAACGTCGTGTTCTGTGCCACGGGCGTGACCGACGGGGAGCTGCTGCGCGGCGTCCGCTTCTTCGGCGGTGGGGCCCGAACCCACTCCCTGGTGATGAGCCGCCAGGAGGGGAAGGTCCGGTTCGTGGACACCGTCCACATGTTCGACACGAACCAGCCGGCCCGGGTCCGCCTCTAGCCGGCTCCTGCGAGCCCCGCGTCGATCCATGGCCAAGCTCAGCGACAAGAAGCGCGCCCAACTCCCAAAGAGCGCGTTCGCGTACATCGACTCCCGAGGGCGCCGCCGGCTGCCGATCTACGACGAGGCCCACATCCGCTCGGCCCTCGGCCGCTTCAACCAGGTCCATTTCGAATCCGATGCCGCGCGCGATCAGGCCCGCACCAGGCTTCTCCGCGCCGCGAAGCGCTTCGGGGTGGTCCCAGTTGGCTTCATCGAGGCCCAGCTGCGGACGGAGCGCCGCCGCGGCCACGCTGATGCCCAGGCTCAACGGGTCAAGAAACTGCCCGCCGGGGCGGTCACCTTCGTAATGACCGACATCGAGGGCTCGACGTCCATCCTCGCCGAACTGGGCGTCGACTACGCATCGCTCATGGCCGACGTTCGACGCGTCCTCCGCGAGAAGGTACGGCGCGCCGGCGGGCACGAGGTGGAGGTCCACGCCGATGACTTCCTGGCCGCTTTCGCCAATGCCCCTGCCGCTCTCGATGCGGCGCTCGCCATCCAGCGCCGGATGCGTGACAAGGCGTGGCCGAGCAAGCGGCCGGTCCGTATCCGGATCGGCATCCACCGTGGGCACCCCACCCTGACCGAGACTGGCTACATCGGCCTTTCGGTTCATGCCGTGGCGCGTGTGTGCCAGGCCGCGCACGGCGGGCAGATCCTCGTCTCCCGGTCGGCCCACGACGCCATGACCGACGAGCTCCCGGACGATGTCACGTTCCGCAGCCTGGGCCGGCGTCGGCTGCGCGGCTTTCCGCGCCCTGACGTGATCTACCAGGTGCAGGCCCCCGATCTGCCCACGAGATTCCCCCCGTTGCGGACCTCCCTCAGCCGCGGATGAACGGCATCCAGGGCGGCAGCGACCCCGCCCGAGCGGTGGAGCGGACCTACCTGGTCCTCACCCTCCTCACCACCCTGGCCTCGTCGTTCATCTGGGGCATCAACACCATCTTCCTGCTCGACGCGGGCCTGAGCAATGCCGAGGCGTTCGCCGCCAACG
>DASWJA010000122.1:0-11950 GCA_036397375.1 Candidatus Limnocylindria bacterium | reverse complement strand
GTCGCGAGCGCCGTCCAGCTGATGAACGCCATTCGGACCCACGCCGCGGCCGCCGGCCGGCCGTGCCGCGTATTGGCGGTCGACACGCCAACCCTGATCGGGTTGACCGGCGGTGAGCAGTCCGACCCGGTGGTCGCCGCCGACGTGACCGTCACGTTTCACCGGGCCAAAGCTGGCTTCGCGCTCGATCCCGTGGCCCGGCGCCTGGCCGGCCGCTACATGGTGGCGCCGATCGGGATCCCCCTCGAGGCTGAGGCTGGAATCGTGCCCGCCGATGGCGAGTTCCCGCCGGGCCGCATCACCGAAGTCACGTGGCAGGAACCTTCGGGAGCGGTCTGAGGCCGCGATGAGCGTCAGGACCGCCCAGCCCTCAGAGCGATCCGCTGCTCCCCGGCGTCTCGAGCCAGTCCCCCGCGTCGCACAGCGGGCAGTAGCGCGGCTGCCAGGCCGCGATCTCGATTCGACCCACGGCCAGCACCGGAACGCCGATCTCCACCGGCTCCGATGAGCGGTCGACCATGACCACGGCCGCCGACGCCCTCCCCCCGGCGCGCTCCACCGCCTCCGCGGTCTCGCGCAGAGATGAGCCAGTGGTCAGGATGTCGTCGACGAGGACCACGGTGTCGCCGCGGCTGACCTCGAACCCGCGCCGCAGCTCCCGGCCACTGCCCAGCCCGACCGGTTCCGCGAACAGGCCGCGCACCTCCCAGCCCAGGAGAGCCGACAGGTGTCGGGCTGTTTCGAACGCCAGCAGCACGCCACCGGTGGTCGGACCCACCACCACGTTCGGCGCCTCGTGGATGACCTTCTTGGCCATGCGGCGGCAGAGCTCCGACGCCAGGGTCGGATACTGGAGGACGAGGAACTTCTCCAGGTAGCGAGGGGAGTGGAGCCCGCTCTTCAGGCGGAAGTGACCTTCCCGCAGAGCGCCCGCGTCGCGGAAGAGGTCCTCGACCGATGCCGTGGCGAGGTCATTGGGGAGGGGAACACCCCGCGTCATGGGCCCGGGCAGCATGGCTCGATTCGGCTCAGTCGTAGACGGCGCTGAAGTCGACCGCCGGGTAGCGCTCGGTGAGCGCCTCGGTGACCCACTGGAGGACGTCGGCCGGGTCGTAGAACTCGGCCACCGTCCTCGCATCGGTCACGGTCAGACCCTCGCGGTGGGCCTCGACCGGCTCACCGGCGCGCGGCGGTACATCGGCCAGGTTCAGGGTGGTCTCGAAGCGCCCGTCACCCCGCAGCACGAGCATGTCGTCCGCCTCGTCCAGCAGGACGATGTCCCCGGTCCGCCGCAGCGCATCCTCGCCGTTGCCCACGAACTCGCGCAGCAGGCTGGCCTGCTGCTCCTGGAGCTGGGACCGGTAGGCATCCGCGAGTTGCCACAGGCGCTGTGCCGCGATCGTCTCCTGCTGCTCGGCCGGCAGCTCGGCCTGCCAATCCTCGTCGGTTTCGGCCGGCGCGGCCTCCTCCTCGGACAGCTTGTCGGCGGGCGCAAGGTGGTCCAGTGGGTTGCGGGCGGCCTCCATCAGCCAGGCCAGGATGTCGGCCGGGTTGTACAGCTCGATCAGCTCGGAAATGGTGTCCACCTCCTGCTCCTGGTCATACCACTCGCCATCGGCCGGGTCCTGGTACGTCAGCCGGGTCACCCACAGCTCGTCGACCGGGTGGTAGCGCAAGAAGTCCTGCTCGTCGTCGACCAGGGTCAGTGGACCCACCTCCCGCAACCGGTCGCGGTTGGCTTCCAGGAAGCGGCGCAGCAGCTCGGTGGCCTCGACGATGAAGTCGCGCCGTTCCAGCTCGGCTTCCTCGGCCAGCTCGCGAAGCGCGACCAGGCGGGGGGAGGTTGTCACGGCTTGTAGACCAGGTCGGGGCCCATTCGCTCGCGCAGGAAGATGATGTGCTTGGTGTCCATGATCCCCTCTGCGATCCGATGTCCCCATCGCCGCGTGCCTGGATCGGCATACAGGGCGTCGAGGACAGCGTAGTTGGGCAGATCCAGGATGACGACGTTGTTCCATTCGGACCCTTCGGTCACGTTGAACCAGCCGATGAACCGAATCCCGTAGCGGGCCTCGTACTCGCGCGCCTGCTTCGGAAACCGGGTCCGCATCCCCCACTTGAAGATCGTGTCGCGGCCCTTGCGGATGTTGAAGAAGGTGACCATCAGGGGCACGGGGCGCTGCTCCTAGCTCTGGTCGCTGGGCGGGTCAGTGGGCTGGCTGTCGGATGGAGGGGCATCAGTATCCGATGCGTCGCTCTCGATTGTCAGGGGTGGGGCGGTCGCACCGTACGTCCGGCCGCGCCCCGTCCGACGCGTGGCGAAGAAGACCCGGAGCAGGAAGACCGAAGTCATGCTGATGAAGAACAGCAGGATGATGGCGACTACCAGCATCGCGGTCAGCAGCCAGACCGGCCAGCTCAGGCTGAAGACCCCGACCGGGATGAATAGCAGAATGACCGCGAACAGCACCGCTTGAACGGTGAAGCAGCCCAGCCCGGGGCCCTCGTTCGGGTCGAGCTCCTCGTTCATGCGGATGGTCATGCGGCCCCGCATCGTGCCACAAGCGCGCGGGCTTCACTCCGAGCCGATCAGGCCGGCGTCGTACGTGATCCGGCCGGCGGCCACCGTCAGACGAACCAGGCCTGGCAGGTCCATGCCGAGCAGCGGGGTGTTGGCTGACCGGCTGGCCAGGGCGGAGCGCTCGACCCGCCAGTTGCGCTGGGGGTCGAAGACGACCAGGTCCGCATTGGACCCGGCGGCCAGCGAGCGCGACTCACCGATGAGAGCGGCCGGGCGGGTTGACAGGGCAGCCAGGAGCGTCGACAGCTCCAGGCGGCCGGCCGCGACGGCCGTCAGACCGATGCCCAGCGCCGTTTCCAGTCCGATCAGGCCTGGCGCGGCCTCGGCAAAGGGCACGGCCTTGCGCTCGGGTGGGTGGGGGGCGTGGTCGGTGGCGATGGCATCCACCGTCCCGTCGGCTACCGCGGCCAGCAGGGCCGTCGCATCGTCGCGCGTGGGGAGGGGAGGATTCACGCGGCACGCCCCGTCGTAGGCGAGCGCTGGATCCAGACCGGCGGCAGCTCCCGAATCAGGATCACGACCGTTCTCCCACGCGAAGTGGCGGTCTCCGGCGACCCACGCGTCGGTGAAGGCCAGATGGTGCGGAGTCACGTCGCAGGTCACGCGCACGCCGTTGGTGCGCGCGCGCCGGATGGGCTCCAGCCCCGCGGCGGTGGCCAGGTGCGTGAAGTGGATCCAGCCCCCGGTCTCGGCGGCCAGCGCCAGGTCGCGCTCCACGATGGCCAGCTCGGCGCTGGCCGGCCAGCCACCCAGACCCAGCCGGGTGGCGGTGAGCCCGCCCCGCATCTGGCCGCCGGACGCAAGGATCGGCTCTTCGGCGTGCTCGACCAGCGGCAGGCGCAACGGCGCCAGGTAGGCGAGCGCCTGCCGGGCCACCGCCGCCGAGGCGACCGCGACCCCGTCGTCGCTGAAGCCGATCGCCCCCGCGGCCGCCAGCGCCCCGTGGTCGGTCATCTGCTCTCCGGCCCGGCCGCGGGTGGCGGCGGCCACGACCCGAACTCGGGCAGCGGCGTCGGCGGCTTCGGCCAATAGGCCCCGCACCCGGAGCGCGTCGTCGAGCGGTGGATCGGTGTTCGGCATCGCGCACACCGTGGTGAAGCCGCCGTGTGCCGCCGCCCGTGTCCCGCTGGTGATGGTCTCGGCTCCCTCATCGCCCGGCGTGCGCAGGTGCGTGTGGAGGTCGCACAGTCCCGGAGCGGCCACCAGCCCGGTGGCATCGATGCGCGGGATGCCCGACGGCGCGTCGCCATTGCGGATCATCCCGTCCGCGACCACGAGGTCGCGGACGGCATCGGTATTCGTCGACGGGTCGATGACCCGCACGCCGGCCAGTGCGAAGGTGGCCGGGGGATCAGTCAGGGACCCGAATCGGTCCATCACCATCGGTCCAGTTCCGCCGCCAGCAGGGACATGACCGCCATCCGGATGGGGACCCCGTTCTCGACCTGGCGTCCAATCAGGCTGCGGGGATCGGTGGACAGTTCGGCCGTGATCTCGACCCCTTCGTTGGCCGGGCCCGGGTGCATGAGCCACGCGCCTGGGCACGCACGCTCCAGCCGCTCGGCGGTCAGCCCCCAGCGCGCTACGTACTCGGCGATCGACGGGACACCACTGCCCGCCGCCCGCTCGCGCTGGACTCGGAGCGCCATCACCGCGTCGGCACCGGACAAGGCCGCGTCGAGGTCGGTCCCGACGGATACGCCGGGCCAGCCCGCGAAGGGATTGACCCAGGCCGGCGGGCCGCTGAGGACCACCGAGGCGCCGAGCCGAACCAGGGCATGCAGATCCGATCGGGCGACCCGGGAATGGGCCGCGTCGCCCACGATCACGACCCGCGCACCGTCCAGCGAACCGAGCGCCTCGCGCAGGGTGAGCGCGTCCAGGAGCGCCTGGGTGGGGTGGGCATGGGTGCCGTCGCCGGCGTTGAGGATGGCGGCCCGCTCCAGCGAGCGCGCGGCCAGGTACGGCGCTCCGCTGGCCGGGTGGCGCAGCACGACCATCCGAACCCCGGTCCGTTCCAGGGTCCGCAGGGTGTCGATCAGGGACTCACCCTTGGCCACGCTGCTGCCCGCCACCGACAGATCGGTGACCGTCCCCCCCAGTTCGCGCGCCGCCAGCTCGAAGCTGACCCGGGTCCGAGTAGAGGGCTCGTAGAAGGCCAGGCCCACCGCCAGGCCGCGCAGGCTGTCGGGCAGCTCCCCGGCGGCCCGGCGGCCGCGCAGCTCGACGCCCAGGTCGAGAACCGCCTCCAGCTCCGCCCGCGACAGCTCGTCGACGTCGAGCAGGTGGCGCCGGGTCCAGGTCGAGATCTGGGTGGCGGTCACGCCGGGGCTCCGTCGGACCGGGTCAGGACCACCTCGTCCACCCCATCGGTCTCGACCAGGCGGACATGGACCACCTCGTCCGCGCTGGTGGGCAGGTTCTTGCCCACGAAATCAGGCCGGATGGGCAGCTCCCGGTGCCCTCGGTCGACGACCACCGCCAGGCGTACGGCTCGCGGGCGACCGTGATCGGTGAGCGCGTCCAGGGCGGCCCGGATCGTTCGGCCGGTATACAAAACGTCGTCCACCAGCACGACGGTGCGATCGGAGACGTCAGGGCCCAGGTCGCTGCGCTTGACGATCGGCGCGTGGGCCAGCCGGGTCAGGTCGTCTCGGTAGAACGTGATGTCCAGCGAACCGACCGGCAGGCGGACGTGCTCGTGCTCTTCGATCAGCCCAGCCAGTCGTTCGGCGAGTGGATGGCCGCGGGTGCGCAGCCCAACCAGGACCAGGTCATCGGTCCCCTCGTGGCGCTCGACGATCTCGTGGGCAATCCGGGTCAGGGCCCGGCGCAGGTCGTCGGCGTCGAAGATGCGGCGCTCGGAGGTCATGGGCTGTGCTCCTTGGCGGCCTCACCGGACCGCGTTAAAGGGGCGCTTCGTGGACGGCCGGAGTATGACACCTGGCGACCTCAACGGGGTGCGCGGGCCAGGTGGTCGCGGAGGACCTCGGCGGCGTATTCGGGCGCGGCCGGGTTGACGGCCAGGGCGGTGGCGCGCTCCAGGCCGGCGATGACCCGCAGCCGCGGGTGGAGCTCCCAGTGCCAGTGGTACGTCTGGTCCAGTCGCTCTCCGGCAGGCGCGGTGTGGAGGAAAAGGTTGTACGGCGGGTCGCCCAGCACCCCGAGCGCGCCGAGGGTGCGCTGCAGCGTGGCCCGGCAGGCGCCGATCGCTTCGTCGTCGAGGCCAGTGAAGTCCGCCGCATGCTCGCGCGGGATCACCAGCAGCTCGAAGGCCGAGCGGCTGGCGGCCGGGGCCACGACCACGAATCGCTCGTCGGCCAGCACCAGGCGCGCACCGTGCTCCTCCTCAGCGGTGGCCATCGCGCACCACACGCAAGCCTGGCGGGAGATCATGTGGCGCGCGCCGCCGCCGATCTCCTCTGCCACCCGGTGCGGGATCTGGGGGATCGCGTACAGCTCGAAGTTCAGGTGCTGGGTCCGCGACCCGGCCTGGCGACCGTAGGACTGGAGTGCCTGCACGTATATCGGTTCGTCCGGCGGTCGGGCAACGGCGCCCAGCTCCAGCATCCCGTCGCGCATTGCCCGCATCAGCCTCTCGGCGAGATGCGGCTGCGCATCGGCAAACCGCTCGTGGTGGTCGCGCGGCCCGACCACGATCTCCCACGACCCGCGCGAGGCGGCCACTTCGGGGAGCATCGACAGCTGGGCCGCCGGCTCGCGTCCGGGCTCCACGATCTGGAACGCGTCGGCCCGAAGCGTCACCCTCCGGACGTCGTCGTCATCTCCCTCCGGCGCCTCATCACAATGGCGGCAGTGGGTCCCCTCCACCGGCGCCGCCTCGACCGTGAACGAGGCGTGCTCGAACGCCCGGTCGGTGACGATGGCCGACCACCAGCCGGTGACCGGGTCACGGCGCAGCTCGAACATGCCGCGCAGCCCGGCGCTCAGCCGAGCTCGTTCAGCTCCCAGGATCGGCGCCGGGACTGGGCAGCCCACTCCTCGCGCAGGAGCGACATGATCAGGACGTCGTCGTGGCGCCCTTCAGCGAAGTGGCGGTGCCGCAGCGTCCCCTCCAGCACGAACCCGGCCTTCTCGTAGGAGCGCCGGCCACGGGCGTTCGGCGCGTAGACCTGGAGCTCGATTCGCTCGAGACGCAGCTGTCCGAACCCGAAATCGCAGATCGCGTGCAAGGCATCGGTGCCGTACCCCTTGTTCCACTCGCCCTTCTCGCCAATGCTGATCCCGAACTCGGCGTTGCCATTCACCAAGTCGAGGTTGTGCAGGCCGGCGGTGCCGATCGGCTCGTCATCGGCCAGGCGGCAGATGACGAAGTGGTAGGTGCTCTTGCCCTGCTCGGCCACCATTCCCTCGAACCAGTGCTCCTCCATCGGCAGGCTGAACGGAGCGCGGATGCTCAGGTTGCGGGTCGTTTCGGCATCCGCGAACCAGCGGACAAATCGCTCCAGGTCGTCGCGCTCGGCGGGACGCAGATAGACCAGCTCACCGCGGAGGGCGCGAAGGGGTCGATCTGAGGGGCGGTTGTCGGTCATCGGTCCATCCGCTGCGCTAGGCTTGCAGCCGAGGATACAAGGAGGACCGATACCGATGGCTACCGTCCGTCGCGCGACCGCTTCCTGGAGCGGCGACCTGCTGTCGGGGAGCGGCACCGTGAGCGCCTACACGACCGGCCTCTTCACCGACCTGCCCGTCAGCTGGGCCTCACGCACCGAGGAGCCCGAAGGGCGCACCTCCCCCGAAGAGCTGCTGGCCGCCGCCCATGCAGCGTGTTACTCGATGGCGTTCTCAAACACCCTGGCGAAGGCAGGCACGCCGCCCGAGCATCTCCATGTGGCGGCTGAGGTGGCATTCGAGAAGGACGAGTCGGGCTGGTCGGTCACCCATTCCGACCTCCAGGTCATCGGACGAGTGCCCGGTTGTTCGGTCGCCGATTTCGAGCGCATGGCAGCCGAGGCCAGGGACGGGTGCCCGATCAGCCGCGCCCTGGCGGGCAACGTCAAGCTGTCGGTGGACGCCACCCTCGAGGAGCCCGAGGAGACCTGAATCCATGGGCGATTCGCCCGTTCAAACGGCCGATCGGTCGGCCATGTCGGCCGTCGGCCGGGTGCTGGCCGCCATTAGCGGCTCCGGATTTGAACTCCAGCCTGCCCTCGACCAGATCGCCGCGGAGGCCCGTGTCCTGTGTGGCGCGGACGCCAGCTTCTGCCACCTTCGCGAGGGCGATGTGTTCCGGTTTGCCGCCGCCAGCGGCGGCGATCCGGCCCATTGGGCGTATGACAGCGCACACCCCGACCCGATTGATCGGCGTTCGATCGTGGGCCGCGTGGCGCTCGCCCGTGGACCCGTCCAGATCCCCGATCTGGCGGCCGACAACGAGTATGACGCCGGCGCGTACACAGTCGGGGGATACCGAACCCTGCTGGGAGTGCCGATCGGCACGCCTGACGACCTGATCGGCGCGTTCGGGCTCGGACGCTTCGACGTCGCCCCGTTCACGGAGGACGAAATCGCATTGGTATCGGTGTTTGCCGACCAGGCCGCCGTCGCCATTCGACTGGCGCGCCTGCTAAGCGAGGCGAACGAAGCCGTCGAACGCGATGCGGCGATCCGGGACGTGTTGCAGTCCATCAACCGGTCCACGTTCGATCTGACCGCCATCCTTCAGACCGTCATCGACCGCGCGGTCCAGATCTGCCGAGCCGACCAGGGAAACATCGTCCGCCAGGACGGGGACGTGTACCGAGTCACCGCCCACTCCGGGCTGGTGGCCCCGGAGTACCTCGACATGGTCATGAGCCGCGAATACCGGCCCGAGCGTGGATCGGTCATCGGTCGTGCAGTGCTCGAACGTCGGCTCGTCCACATCGCGGACATCCTGGAGGACCCCGAGTACGAGCTTCGCGACGTTCAGGCCGCGGCGGGGTACCGGACCATCCTGGGTCTGCCCATGCTCCACGACGGCGTCCCGATCGGTGTGCTGGTGCTCTGGCGACTCGAGGTACGACCCTTCAGCGATGCCGAGATCCGGCTGCTGGCCACCTTCGCCGAGCAGGCGGCGCTGGCCATTCGCCTGGCCGGCGTCCTGGGCGAGACCCAGGAAGCACTCGAGCGAGAGTCGGCGATCGGGCAGGTCCTGGCCTCGATCGCGCGGTCCAGCTTCGACCTCCACGGCGTGCTGCAAACGGTCATCGACAGTGCGACCAGGCTCACGCGCGCAGACGACGGGAACATCGTCCGCGAAGAGGGCGGCGTGTTCCGGGTGGCGGCGTACACCGCGGGCGTTCCCGAATCGTTCCAGGAAATCATCAACAAGCGGGCATTCAAGGCCGAGCGGAGTTCGGCCATGGGACGGGCACTGCTCGAACAACGACCGGTCCAGATCGTGGATGTGCTGGCTGACCCGGAGTACACGCTCCTAGATGCCCAGCGCGCGTCGGGCTTCCGGACCCTCCTCGGGATTCCGCTCATGAGCGAGGGGGCGCCGATCGGCGTACTGGCGGTCTGGCGCACGCGGGTCGAACCGTTCAGCGACGCGGAGATCAGTCTGCTCAGCACGTTCGCCGACCAGGCTGCCCTGGCCATCTCCAACGTCCGGCTCTTCGAAACGGTAGAGCGGCAGCGGACCGAGCTGGCGCGATTCGCGCCGCAGGTCGCCGGGCTGCTCTCTACCGAAGAGGGCGAAGCCCTGCTGGCCGGCCATCGGCGCGAAATCAGCGCCCTGTTCTGCGACCTTCGCGGCTTCACGCCCTTCGCGGAGACGGCCGAGCCGGAGGAGCTGTTCAGCGTCCTGCGCCAGTACCACGCTGCGGTGGGGGAGATCGCGGTGGCCAACGGCGGCACCGTCGAGCACTTCGCCGGCGACGGGCTGATGATCTTCTTCAACGATCCGACGCCACTCCCGGCGCACCAGTTGGCATCAGTCCGCACCGCGATCGCCTTGCGTGCTCGGTTCGACGCGATGGCAGGCGAGTGGCACAAACGCGGGTACGAGCTGGGGCTCGGGGTGGGCATCGCGGTCGGGTACGCGACGCTGGGAAGGATCGGGTTCGAGGGACGATACGACTACGGAGGAGTGGGTGTCGTCGTGACCCTCGCCTCGCGCCTGAGCGACGCGGCAGCCCCAGGCGAGATCCTGATCAGCCAGCGGGCCCATGCGACCGTCGAGGAAAACGTTGAGGCCGAGATCGTCGAAGGCGTGAGTCTGAAGGGATTCCGCCAACCGGTTACTGCCTACCGGGTGACCGGCCTGCGGGGCGAGCGAGCGAACTAAGCGACGGCGGCCACGATCTCCGCCCGCAGGCCGGGGAAGCCGGCGAGGAACTCAGTCCGTTCTAGCTTGAGTCGTTCCACCCAGCCGTTGTACTCGTCGGCCCGACCGGTCCGTTCATAGAGCAGCCGCGGCCGTAGAAGCTCCGGATCGTCAATCCCAGGCACCTTGGTCGCGACCTCATAGCCGAAGTCGGGGTCGGGCTCCCAGCGGATCGTCTCCTCGGCGATGGCCTTGACGATCGCACCTGAATGCTCGATCTCGAGCTTCTTGGACCGCGGATCGTTCTCCGACCCACCCACGCGCCCCGTGTTGACGAGGTACACGTCGAAGGGATGGGTGCCCATCAGCTCCCAGAACCGATTGGCCTGCTGCTCGTCGCGATACGGGTAGAACGGGTTGGTGCCCGGCACCCGCAGGGCCTTGCCTTCCTCGGCCGCGCCACCGGCGGAGGTGCCCTTCGTCTCGCCGAGCATGAAATACGCCGCGGCCCGCTCGCGCGACAGGCGCGCCACGCCGGGGATGATGTTGTCGTTGCGGTTCAGGATCAGCAGCTCGTTGACCGGGCCTATCTGGCGCGGGTCACGCCAGATGCCGAGCGAGGCCATGGGGAACGTCGCGCGCCCGTTCTTCGTGTATCCGGTGTCGAAGAAGTCGACCGGACCGTTGACGACCTTCTGAGAGACGTTTTCGAGGTATGCGTCGGGCTTGGTGACCGCGCCGTGGATCGCCGGTTCGTGGCGCGCATCGAGGCCGAATGTCTTCGCGAAGCAGCCGTTTTCGGTGCCCACCACCTTGCCCCCCGGGAACAGGCCGATGAAGTCGTCCTGTACCGGTTGCGAACCGTTCTGGCGGGTGAACGTGGTCGTCGTCTTGCCGGTTCCCGACAGACCGATGATCAGGATCGTCCGCTCGCCCGCATCGGTGGGCACCACCTTGCAGCCGGCATGCATGGCCAGTCCGCCGGCGGCATAGACCTTCGCATTCCACATCCGGAGGCCGCCCTTCTTCGACTCCCCGAAGTAGTCCGAGTTCATGACCCGGGTGATGCCGGTTTCGAGATCGACCGCGATGAGCCGGTCGTCGGGATAGTCGGGCATCGGCAGGTTTGGGGTGTAGACGATCGCCAGCTCCGGCTCCCACTCCCCGGCTAGCCGATCCGGCGGGAAGAAGAGCTGCTGCTGCATGCCAGCGATGTTCGCGTTCGCGGCCTCGATGTACAGCCGCGCCCGCGAGCGGTACTCGGGATCGTTGCCGATGAACCCGTCGACCACGACCATCTCGCGGTCCGCGATGAATGCATCCTGGATGGCGGCCACCCGGGCACCCTCGGCGCGGCTCATGGTCTGGTCGTTGGTGATCGCCGAGTCATCGGTCACCAGGTAGGTGGAGCCCTTGGATCGGCTGACCACCCGGGTTTGGACGTTGTAGTTGCCGAAGGAGGTCCGGCGGGCCTGGGGCATCTGTCCGGTGAGCGTCTGGAGCTCGGCTGGGGTGGGGTCGTAGATGACCGAGCGAGCGGTGGGGAGGCGGGTGTCGTTTGGCCCTGCGGGGGCGTGCGCCGGGTCGGCGACCACGTTCATGCGGCCTGGATTCTCCTGTGCGACTTGGGTGGCAGGCGCGATCGCGGGGGCGCCCGACGGTCGTTGACGGCGACATATCGTACCAACTCGACGCCGCTGAGGCCCGGTCAGTTCAGGGTCAGCTCCCAAAGATCGCCGAACACGCTCGCTCCGGCCTTGCCGCCAAACAGCAGGACGCGCCCCCGCTCCGGATCGGCGACCAGCTCGGCTCCGGACCGCGGCGACGGCCCCGCTGCGCCCGGCAGCACCTCGGCGAACGTCCCATCGTCCGACAGGAGCGCCGGGTACGCGAAATAGCTGCCGTCCTGGGTCTGACCGCCGAACACCAGGGTCGCACTCCCCCAGCGCGTCGATGCATACAGATTGCGGTCTCCCGGAGATGTCCCGTCGGGGTCATCGAGCTCTTGCCAGGCGCTCGTTCCGGGTCGCGGACCCACGGTGAGCTGCCAGCGGTCGCCGAGGGCAGGCACCCCGTCAGTCTGGCCGCCGTACAAGGTG
>DASWJA010000121.1:0-3387 GCA_036397375.1 Candidatus Limnocylindria bacterium | reverse complement strand
GCGGTATATGTCGAACAGCTGCAGGTCGGCGAGCATGGGCCCAGCGTTGCGGCGCGCCAGGCGCAGCACCTCCCCGACCGGCGTCGCCGCGTCCACGACGACCGCCAGGTCCCGGTCCACCGGCTGGGCGGCGGGGATCGGCCCCGCACGCTGGCTCAGCGGCGGCAGGTCGAACAGGCCGTTGGGCTCCAGGTGAAGTGCCGCCACCAGTGGTCGGCCCGGCAGGTCCCACGACATGGCCACGGCCGGCTCCACCTCCCCCACAGAGCCGTAGGAACGGTCGCTGCCGTCCACCACCCGGGCCGCGCGTCCGGGGTGCAGGTGGGGATGGTGCTCGGCGGGGCTTTCGGGACGGTAAGCCGGGGCGGGCATCCCCAGGGCGGCGTGCAGGGCGTCCACGATCCCCTTGAGGTCCGCCACGTCCCACTCGCGCGCCGCCTCCCCCGGGTAGCGTGGAGTGGCGGATCCCAGCAGGCCAATGCCCACCGTCCAGGCCTCGTGGTACGCACCGGCGGCCTGCGGCAGCTCGGCGCCGGACCGGCCCGACGCCGCCGGCGGTCGGTATCGGTAGATCTTGCCGACCTCGAAGATCGCGAGGTCGGTGCGGCGCTGGCGGGCGTTCTCGGCCAGGGCCGACAGGACCGAGGGGTAGGGCACCGGGCGGAGGATGGCGTGCTCTTCGGAGAGCGGGTTTGCCACGCGCACCAGGTGCGATGCCGTGGCGTCGAACCCGGAGCGCGACAGGTCCGCGGGTCCGATGAGCGCATGCGTCACCACCTCGTCCAGGCCGAGACCGGCCAGGACCCGTCGCAGCCGGTGGCGCGGCTCGCTCGGATCGGGCCGGGTGGGTGGCAGCTCGGCGCCGGGCAGCTTGCCGGGGATTCGGTCATAGCCGTACACCCGGGCCAGCTCCTCGGCGACGTCCGCGGCCCCGCTCACGTCGAGCCGATAGGCGGGCACCGTCACCTCCAGTCGCACGGCGTCCAGGTCGGTGGTATCGAAGCCCAGCGGCGCCAGCCACTCCGCAGCGCCCACGCCGTCGACCGGGATCCCCAACAGGCGGGAGGTGCGGGCGGTGTCGACCTCGACCACCCGACGGGGATGCGGCCCCGGGTCGTTGTCCACGATGCCGACCGCCACCCGGGCCCCGGTGATCTCCGCGATGAGAGCCGCGGCACGGTCGACCGCCAGACGCGGCAGATCCGGGGAGATGCCCTTCTCATGGCGCATCGACGCCTCGGACCGGAGACCCAGCCGGCGGGCCGTGTTGCGCACGCTGGGCCCGTGGAAGATGGCCGACTCCAGGATCACGCGCTGGGTGGCGTCGCCGACTTCGGTGTCCGCGCCGCCCATGATCCCGGCGAACCCGATCGGGCGCTCCGCATCGGCGATGACGAGCATCCGCTCATCGAGGGGCCGCTCAACGTGATCGATGGTGACCAGCGACTCCCCGGGGCGCGCTCGACGGACCACGATCCGCCCCTCCGGGATGTGATCGGCGTCATACGCGTGCATCGGCTGCCCGAGCTCGTGCATGACGTAGTTCGTGACGTCCACCACCGGCGAAATGAGGCGCATCCCGGCCGCCCGCAGGCGCTGCGCCATCCAACCGGGCGTTTCCCCCGGACCAATCCCGTCCAGCAGCCGGGCCGTGAAGCGCGGGCACAGGTCGGGGTCGGCGATCTCGACCCGGACCTCATCGGCGGTCGGCCCGCCGCTCTCGGCCAGCGTCACCTCCGGGTAGCGCACGGTTGTTCCGGTGGCGGCGGCGATCTCGCGCGCCAGCCCGACCATGGACAGGGCGTCGCCGCGGTTGGGCTTGACGTCAACGTCGAGGACCGTCTCCCCCACCGCCTCGCCCAGGTCCATGCCGAGTCGATGCTCGTCGGCAGTCCCCAGGATCAGGATCCCGTCGGCATCGTCGCCCAGGCCCAGCTCGGTGGGGCTGCACAGCATCCCGTTCGAGACCGCGCCCCGGATCTTGGTGCGGCCGATGCGCCGGCCGGCGAGCACCGCCCCGGGCAGCGCGACGGGCACGAGTTGACCGACCGACAGGTTCTGGGCGCCGCACACGATCTCCAGGGCAGCGCCGTCCCCGACGTCGACCTTCGTCAACCACAGGGTCTCCGCGTTCGGGTGTCGCTCGACCTCCAGGACTCGCCCGACGACCACCCCGCTCCATTCGCCGCCGGCGGCTTCCACCGCCTTGACTTCGAACCCGAGCAGGGTCAGGCGCTCCGCAAGCGCGCCTGGCGAGAGCTCGAAGGCCACGTACTCGCGCAGCCACGACAGGGGGACGCGCATGGCTCAGCGCCCGCCCGAAAACTGCTCGAGGAAGCGCAGGTCGGCGCTCATCAGCAGTCGCAGGTCCGGGATGGCATGGCGCAGCAGGGTCAGTCGGTCCAGACCCATCCCGAAGGCGTAGCCCTGGAATTCGTCGGGATCCAGGCCTCCGTTACGGAGAACGGTCGGATGCACCATCCCGGCGCCCAGGATCGTCATCCAGCCCGTCCGCCCGCAGGCCGGGCAGCCAGGACCGCCGCACACCAGGCACCCGATGTCGAAGGCGGCGCTGGGCTCGGTGAACGGGTAGTAGCCAGGCCGGAACCGGGTGCGCGTGTCGGCCCCGAACATAGCCCGGGCGAACTCCTCCAGCACCCCCTTCAGATCGGCCAGGCTGGTGTCGCGGTCCACGACTAGGCCCTCGACCTGGAAGAACTCGAAGCCGTGCGCCGCATCCACGGCCTCATAGCGATAACAGCGACCCGGCATGAGGACCCGAATCGGCGGGGCGAGCGTCCGCATGGCGCGAATCTGGACCGGGGAGGTGTGGGGCCTCAGGGTCGTGCCGTCCTCGGCGGGGCGCGGCGACCCGGCCTCCACTGACCCCGGCTCCGCCACGTACAGCGTGTCCCACAGGTCCCGCGACGGGTGATCGGGCGGGATGTTCAGCAGCTCAAAGTTCATGAGGTCCGATTCGATCTCCGGTCCCTCGAAGACTTCGAACCCGAACGCGTGGAAGATCTCCCGCAGGTCGCGCTCGACGGTCATCAGCGGGTGGAGGTGGCCCACGCGCACTGGCCGTCCGGGGGCGGTCATGTCGAGGGCCTCGTGGGCAAGGCGGTCGCTGAGCTCTCCTTGGGCCAGGCGTTCAAGGCGTTCGGCGAAAGCCGTTTCGAGCTCCTGGCGGGCCTCATTGGCTGTTCTTCCGACCGCCGGCCGGTCCGCCGGGGGCACGTTGCCCAGGCGGCGAAGGAGCGCCGTCAGTGAGCCAGATCGGCCGAGGACTTCGACTCGAAGCGCCTCGACACCAGTCGCGTCCGGGATCGTGTCCAGCCGGGTTGTTGCCTCGGATCGAATTCGCGCAACCTCGGCCAACAGCGCTTC
>DASWJA010000120.1:0-3212 GCA_036397375.1 Candidatus Limnocylindria bacterium | reverse complement strand
AGGTGGCCCTGACCGCGGGTCGCGGAGTCACGGCGCAGGACGAACGGTGCCAGCAGGTTCGGCAGCAGGAGCAGGATGGCCAGGCTGACGTGGGCGATGATCAGCGGGACGGGGCTCATGGGCGGACCGATGCTAGCGCACGGGGGGCGGGTAGACTCCGGGGCCGATGGAGTTGATTGACGCCGCCGGCCTGCGCTCGCTGGTTCCCATCGAGCGCCTGCTCGACGCGGTCGAGGCTGCATACCGTGACGTGGCCGCGGGCCGGGACCGCTCACCGTTGCGCCACCACGTCGAGCTCGGTGGCGGCGGGCTGCTGGTCCTGATGCCCGCCGTGCGGGAGGGTGGGTCCGGGGCCGCCGTCAAGCTCATCAGCTGGGTCCCGGGCAACCCGGAGCGAGGTCTGCCCACCATCCAGGGTGTCGTGACCTGGTTCGACGCCCAGACCGGCGAACCTGCGTTCCAGCTCGACGCACCGACCGTGACGGCCATGCGGACCGGTGCCGCGTCCGGCGTCGGCGCGCGGCTCATGGCCCGTTCCGACGCCACCGTGATGGCCCTGTTCGGCGCCGGAGTGCAGGCCGAGTGGCAGATCCGGGCCGTGCTCGCCGCGCGGCCGATCCGCGAGGTCCGGGTCCATTCCCGCACAGCGGGGCCGCGTGAGAGGTTCGCGGCCGCGATGGACGCGGATGTGCCCGCCTCCGTGCGGGCGGTGGACTCGCCTGAGGCGGCGGTCCGGGGCGCCGACATCGTGTGCTGCGTCACCCCGTCCCAGACGCCGGTGTTCGACGCCGCGTGGCTGGAGCCGGGTGCCCATGTCAACGCCATCGGGTCGTTCCGGATGGGGATGGTCGAGGTTCCGCCTGAGGCCTTTGGCCGCGCGGCGCTGGTGGCCGTGGACTCGCGCGCCGCGGCCGCCGCCGAGGCGGGCGACCTGGCCGCCGCGGTTGCCGCGGGCCAGCTCGACGCCGACGAGTACATCGAGATCGGCAGCCTGGCGCCCGGATGGGCCGCGAACCGTGACCCGGCGGCCATAACCATCTTCAAGAGCGTGGGACTGGCGATCCAGGACCTGGCCACCGCCGACCTGGCGGTGACCGCGTGGCGGGAGGCTAGGGCAGCGGGGTAGTCGGGGCGCGTTCGGCCTAGCGACCGATGACGGCGGGAAGCTCGACCGGTGGCGCGGCCATTCCCGGGTCGGAACGCCCGACGAACAACGGGATGGCCAGCCGGACGGCCAGCTTACGAATCGCTGCCGCCGCGAGGGCGCGGAACATCGGAGACTCGTGGGTCGCCGCCGGACCTGGCGAGGCCGGCCGGCGGAGCCACGGCGCCGACCGGGATGCTCCCTGGCTGGGTGCGGCCGAGGCGGCGACCGCCACCGTCACCTCGACCGGGTTGGCCGCCGGCGGTGGCGGGGGAGTGGACTGACCAACGATGCCCGATTGCCCGCCGCCGGGGTTGCCACCCGGGGTGGGTGCCGGCGTCGGCGCGGCTGTGGGTGCGGGGGTGGGCTGGGGCGTGGCCGTGGGGGCCGGCGTCCCGGCGGGCGGCACACTTGGCACGGGGGTCAGCGTTGGCGATGCGGTCGGGGAGGGGGTCGGGATGGGCGTGGGTACCGGCGTTGGCGTGGGCGGCGGTGGCGGGGCATCGGTCACCGTCCAGCTGGGGTAGTAGTACGTGAGCAGGATCTGGGCTGCGGTCATCCCCGCCAGACCGCAGGCCTGGGTGCCCCACTGGTACATCCGCCAGCCGTTCGCGTTGGCTCCGCATGCCTCATTCGAGGATCCCGCGTTGTAGTAGGTCGGGTAGACGCTTCCGTTCTTCAGGGCGCGGGTCCCCCAGGTGGCATCCACGGCCGCCGCGGCGCTGGTCCAGGTCGGCTGCGACGGGTTGTAGACCTGGTCTCGGGTGTCGTCGTAGACGTCGAAGCACGTCCCCGCGGCGTTCGTCAGGCCGCGCCAGTGGAGGACGTGGTACCAGGCGTACATCTTCACCGCCACCCCGCCCGAGCGCAGCGACTCGGTCGTCCACGACCCGATCCACTCACGACTCAGGACGTTCTTGGCATAGACCTTGAAATCGACGGTCTCGACGGCTCCGGTGGCAGCCCGAAACACGCGGATGGTGGGCGGCGGAGTCGTCTGGCTGGTCCAGCCACTGCACGAGGACGCGGTGACCGGGGCGAGCTGCCCCGGGAGCCCGCTGCCCAGGAGGGTGGCCGCGGTCAGGAACGACGCCGCCAAAGCACGGCGCGGCATCGCCTCCCACGGTATCGGCGGGCTGTGCTGGGGTCAGCCGGGTCAAAGGTCCGGGCTCCGAGGCGGCGAGGGTACCGATCCGATCAGGCCCAGCGGTGGACACGCCCTGGAACGGATTCCAAGCCGAACTCCGTGCACAGGGCCAGGAACGCCTCGCGCGGCACGCCGCGCCAGGCGAGGTCGGCCAGCGTGCCGGGGGCATCCGAATCGGTGCCCAAGATGGCCAGCCGACGGTATAGGAGGGCCTCGTCCCGGTGCTGGCGCAGGTTCGCGGCCAAGCGTCCCGTCCCGCGCACGTCCACCTCCCAGGTCAGCGGATCATCGGGGATGGACTCCAGGTGCTCCCACCGGGCGAGCACCGCTCCCGCGCTCCGGGCGCCCCAGCCGGGGAGGCCCGGATAGCCGTCGGAGCTGTCGCCGACGAGGGCCAGGTAGTCGGGGATGCTGGTCGGGCGGACGCCGAACTTGGCGACCACCCCTGCCTCGTCGTAGGTGATCTTGCGCATCCGGTCGCGGAGAACGATCCGCTCCCCGCGGACACACTGGGCAAGATCCTTGTCCACGCTGCAGATCACGATCTTCTCGACCCGAGGGTCGGTCGCCAGCCGGGCGGTGACCGTGGCCAGGGCGTCGTCGGCCTCATCTTCGACCATGGCCCAGCAGGTGATGCCCAGCCCGCGGATGGCGCGCTCGGCATCGGCGAATTGGGCCAGCAGATCGCGCGGGACCCCGGCGCTGGATTTGTAGCCCGGATACACGTCATTGCGCCAGCTTTCGATGACGTGGTCGGTGGCCGCGCCGACGTGGGTCACATCCGGTTCGCGCAGCAGGCTGAGCAGGGAGTCGACCAGGCCGCGGACGGCGTTGACCGGGCGGCCATCCGGACCGCGCTCAGCCGGCCGGGAGTGGTAGGCGCGGAACAGTTCGAAGGTGGCGTCGACCAGGTGAACGTGC
>DASWJA010000119.1:0-2790 GCA_036397375.1 Candidatus Limnocylindria bacterium | reverse complement strand
ACCCCCAGTCCCACGGGATGAAGTACTGCTTGCCGCCGATCTGGCCCAGGGCCTGCATGTCGGCGGGCACGGCGTCCCAGTTCGTGAGCTTGCTGGTATCGATCTCGCGGACCAGGTCCCCGTCCACGAAGAACTGCTGGTAACCGGTGTAGAAGTGGAAGATGTCGGCCTGGCTGCCGGCCTGCATCAGACTCACGATCTCCGCGTCGTTGCTCCCGAATTCGAAATCGACGGCCACTTCGGGGTTGGCGGTCTGAAAATCGGTCCAGAAGTCCTCGGCCTCGTAGCCGGCCCATTCGAGGACCAGCAGCTCCTGGGGCTCAGCACCCTGGCACGAGGCGAGGATCAACGCGATGGTGGCAAACAGGGCCGGCGCCGCGCGCAGGCGGTGGGTACGGGCGAGCACAACCAACCTCCTCTTCAGCCGGGGGTCCCCGGTCGTGGCGGTGATGCTACGCCGGGCGTCTTGCGCCGGTCAACGAGTTTGAGATTGGCCGTTGGCAGGTTGCGAAACCGCTGTCACCAGTGCGGGCGCAGAGTGGGTCGCGGCGGTTGAGGTTCGCGGGCCGGTGGACCGGTCGGACCGATGGCCGGCCGGTCGGCGGCGGTCTTCAACGCGTTTTCGACTGCGTCGGCGAGTCCGCCCCCCGTCGCGGCCCACGGGACCGGGGTTACCCGATGCCGTCCCTCGATCTCCACCCAGTTCAGCATGATCCCGGGCGACGTCAGGACCACGGGCTTGTCGGGATGGAGGTCTCGAAGATCGTTGATCAGCTCGGCGGCTCCGTCGCCGGACGCCCACACGTCGTAGAGGAGGACGTCGGCCAGGTCGACCTGCCAGCACCGCTCGCCGCGCAGGATGGGGCAGCTTCCGCCGATGGGTCCAGCGCACTGGTCCACCTCGTAGCCGGCTCGGCGCAACTCGTCGCCTTGGATGTCGGCGACGTCTCTGTCATGGTGGACGACAAGCACCCGTGTCATCACGGTGCCTCCTTCCGTTGCGGCCCGCTTGAAACGGCCCGCCCTACCGCCACGACTAGTCGAGGCGGCCAGCCCGAGGTTCGAGGTTTGCCAACAGGGTGACAAGTGCCCAAAGTCCTGTTTTCAGCCAAGCGACCAACCCCGTGGACGCCCCGCTGGCAGCCCGGCGCGTGCTAGTGCTCGAACCGATACCCGAGCAGGCTCGGAACGCGGGCCAGGGCACGGACCGTCAGGCCCGGGCGACGGCCGGCGTCCAGGGCATCGTCGCGCCGGATGAGCGCCTCACGGATGAGCCGCGCCCCGATGAAGCGGAACGGTTCCGGCGGGAGGATCCGCTGCCGGCGGCCGACCAACGCCAGCCGAGCCAGCGGGTCATAGGGATCGTCCACGAGGGCGGCCAGCACGCGCCCGGCCAGTCGGGCCGGCCCCGCCCCATTGCCGGAGAAGCCATACGCGTAGTGGACACGGCCGCCGTCCCGCGACGCGATCACCGGGAAGCGGTCGCCCGTGATGTCGATTGGTCCACCCCATGCATCCTCGAACCGGACGTCGCGCAACATGGGGAACAGGTGGTCGAAGTTGGCCACCACCCGGGCGATGGCCTGCCGGTCATGGGTGAAGGCCTGACCGATGCGGCCGTCGAAGCCGGCCGCGCCCACCCCAGCCCCGAACGCGATTCGGCCGTCGTCGGTGGTTCGGAAGTAGCTGATCGTGAAGCGCGTGTCGCTGAGCAGCTCCCCACCGGTCCAGCCCAGCGCTTCCAGCCGATCAGAAATCGGCTCGGTCACGACCATGTAACTGCCCCACGCCAGCAGCCTGAGCCGATGTCCGGGCCACCCGGCCGCCCAGGCGTTGACGGCCAAGACTGCCTGATGAGCCTTTACCGATCCGTTATCGGTCCATATCCGGATGCCGGGTTGCCCGGCCGCGCCGGACCCCGCGTCCGCGTCCAGCCGCCGGACCCCGGTGTTCTCGTGGATCGTGATGCCCCGCTCGAGCAGCACGCGGCGCAGCCCGCGGGCCAGCCGGGCGGGCTGGATCGAGGCCGCGCTGGGCATCCATAGGCCGTCGCGGAAGGCCGGAGATGCGCAGACCTCCTGGACGGCGGCCGCATCCCACGCGGCCAGCTGCCCACCGGCGCCCAGCCGCTCCACCTTGGCCGCGGTGGCCTCGAAGCCGCTGTCGACCGCCGGAAACGCGTTCGCCGCCAGGTAGCCGGCCTTGCGGTACCACGCGTCCACGCCGTGCTGCGCGCACCACGCGCCGATCCCATCCACCACCTCGTCTGCCGCATCCGCGATCTCGATGCCGGCCTGGGTGCCGTATCGCTTGGCGAGATAGGGGAGCTGCCCCCACCACCCGTGGACGAAGCCGCCGTTTCGTCCCGACGGCCCGCCGCCGCAGATGTCCTGTTCCAACAGCACGATCCGCACCCCGGGTGCCCGCTCGGTCAGGAAGTAGGCGGTCCACATCCCGGTGTACCCGCCGCCGATGATCGCGACCTCCGCGGTCGCCTCACCCACCAGCGGGGGAGCGGGCGCGACCCGACCCACGGCCGCCTCGGTGGCCAGCGCCTCGCGCAGCCACCATGCCCGCCGGATTCCGGGGATCGGCAGCGGCCAGGATCGGTCCGCCATCAGGAACGCGTACCCATCGGCCGATGCTAGTCGGTGCGCGGTTGCATCTTGACACCCATCGGCCAATGCGCATAATTGTGCGCATGACTATGCGCACGAACCTGGTACTCCCACGCGAGCTGGTGCAGGAGGCTGACAAGTACGCCGGGCCCCGCGGTCGCAGCCGATACGT
>DASWJA010000118.1:0-5194 GCA_036397375.1 Candidatus Limnocylindria bacterium | reverse complement strand
ACGCTTCACGCTCCGTGTGGCAGATCCCGATGAGTGGATCGCCCTCGTCCTGTTTCTCCTGGCGGCGGTCATCACCGGCCAGGTGGCGGCCAGCCAGCGTTCGCGGACCCAGCAGGCCGAAGAGCATGCCCGCCAGGCCCGGCTGCTGTACGACCTGGCGGTCCTGATGGCGGAGCCCAGCTTGGCGAAGGCCCTGGAGGCGGTCGCTGACCGCGTGCGGCACGAGCTGGGAGTTGCCGCGGTGCGGATCGAGGTCACCAATCGCGATGGTCGCAGCCTCGGCAGCGCCGGGGTTGGGGATGCGGGTGCCCTGACCGCGCTGAAGAACGTGCGCACGACGAGCGCCGAGGTCCTGGGCAGCGGGCAGCTGCCGAGCGGCGATGCGGCCGGACAGCCAGGGAAGTGGATACGGGTGTCGGCGCCGCACCCACCGGGCGAGCCGGCACCTGACTGGCGCGTGCTGCGGGCGCCCATCCGCAGTCCGGAGGGGGTGGTCGGCGAGGTCGCGTTGGCCGCGACGCTCGGCGCGGAGCTCGACGAGGCGGCCACCCGCCTGCTCGGTGCGCTCACCGCGCAGCTGTGGCTCGCCATCGAACGGGCGAGGCTGCGCGAGGAAGCCACCGCGGCCGAAGTTCTGCGCCGCACCGACGAGGCCAAGTCGGTGCTGCTCGACGCGGTGTCCCACGATCTACGCACTCCGCTGGCCTCGATCATGGCCTCGGCCGGGAGCCTGCGCCAGGCCGATGTCGACTGGACCACCGATGAACAACGATCGTTCGCGGCCACGATCGAGCAGGAGGCCGAACGCCTGAATCGGATCGTGGACAACCTGCTGAACCTGAGCCGGATCCAGGCCGGCATGCTCGTCCCCGACCGCTCGTGGTACGAGCCGGCGATCCTGATCCAGGAGACTCTGGATCGGCTGCGGCCGGCGACCGCCCGCCATCGGATCCGGGTCGAGCTGCCTCAGGACGAACTGCCGCCGGTGCTGCTCGACTATTCGGAGATGGACCAGGTGCTCACCAACCTGATCGAAAACGCGGTGAAGTACTCTCCGGTCGGATCCGAGATCGTGGTCTCGGCGGGCGTGGCGGACGGTCAGCTGCGGGTGACGGTCGAGGATTCGGGACCGGGCGTGGCAGCGGTCGCGCTGCCCCACCTGTTCGAGCCGTTCTACCGCGCCGGCGAAGTGCGGCGGGGCGGCGGCAGCGGACTCGGGCTCGCGGTCGCGCGTGGCCTGGTCGAGGCCCATGGTGGCCGGATCTGGGCCGAGAACCGGTCCGAAGGCGGCGCTCGGTTCTGGTTCGCCATTCCCAGCCCCGAGGGCGCGGCATGAGACCAACGCCGGGGGCGCGGATCCTGGTGGTCGACGACGAGCCGGGCATTCGAGAGACGCTGGCGCGCAACCTGGAAGGTCACGGCTACCAAGTGCGCAGCGCCGAGACTGGGACGCAGGCGCTCGAGGCGGCCGTGCGTTTCCAGCCCGACCTGGTCCTGCTCGACCTTGGACTGCCAGATGTAGAGGGGACCGAGGTCATCGAACGCATCCGGAGCCGGACCAGCACTCCAATCGTCGTGCTTTCGGTGCGGGGCGCGGAGCGGGACAAGGTCCGGGCCCTGGAGCTGGGGGCGGACGACTACCTGACCAAGCCGTTCGGCATCGACGAGCTTCTGGCCCGGGTCAAGGTCGCCCTTCGCCACGCGGCTCGGACCCGGCGGGGTGCGGACCCGGTCTTCCGCAGCGGAGCGCTGGCGGTTGACCTCGACCGCCGCGAGGTGTTCGCTGATGGCCGGCCGGTTCATCTGACCCCAACCGAGTACTCCCTCCTCGGCGCGCTGATCGCTGCCGGCGGCCGGGTGCTCACCGATCGCGCCCTCCTGCAGCGGGTGTGGGGGCCGGAGTACGGCTCCGAGAACCACTACCTGCACGTGTACATCGGGAGGCTGCGCAAGAAGCTGGAGCCCGATCCGGCGCGCCCGCGGTACCTGCGGACCGAGCCGGGAGTGGGATACAGGCTGGTTGAGCTCGAAGCAGGGGAATGACCGGGTATTGAGCCGATATTGAGCCGATAGCTCTCGCTCGTTGACACCCCGTTGAGGTGCCGCGAGGCACGATCGAGCCATGACCGGCCATCGAGAAACGCCGGAGTCTGGCGTTGAGCGAACGTTGCGCGTCGTCGACGCCTCGCATGTGCCGCCGCAGGCGCTCGCGTCTCTGCAGGCTGCCTGCGAGATCCTTCGCGACGCACGCGAACCCCTGACCTCCATCAGTGTCAGCGGACGCCTTCCGGACCCGGACGTCGGCGCCATGCCGGTCCTGTCCGCAGCCGAACGGCTGGCGGTCGAGTACGGCCTTGCCGTCGACCTGCGTTTAGACGGCACCGCGTACGAAGTCCATTTCCACCGGCGAGCGAGTTGACCGAAGGCGGCAAACCCCAGGGCTCGCGTCCGGTAAATCCCTACCTGGAGGTCCGCGAGCCGCGACGAGGGCAGCGGCCGGGCGACGCCTACGTCCGCATCGTCCGCCCCTTCGACGAGGAGTTCGAGCGCACCGAATCGGGCCACCTGGTGGCCTCCGAGGAGACGCTGCTGGAGCGGGGCGGATGGCAGCGACGGCTGGGCCGCATGCGTGCCGTGCTCTTCGGCCGCCCCATCTCGAGCGAGCACGAGGAGCACGAGCGTCTGACGAAGACAAAGGCGCTGGCGGTGTTCAGCAGCGACAACATCAGCTCTTCGGCCTACGCCACCGAGGAGATGATGCGGGTCCTGCTGGTGGCAGGCGTAGGCGCCTTCAGCCTGATCATGCCGCTGACCATCGTGATCGCGGTGGTCCTGGCCGTGGTAGCCACCTCGTACCGGCAGACCATCAAGGCCTACCCCAACGGTGCTAGCAGCTACATCGTGGCCAGCGACAACCTCGGCCCGCCGGCTGGCCTGGTGGCCGGCGCCGCGCTTCTGATCGACTACACCCTGACCGTCGCCGTGTCGGTGTCGGCCGGGGTGGCGGCGGTCACCTCGATCGTCCCCTCGCTGTTCGGCGAGCGGGTGTTGATTTCGATCGTCATGGTGGTCGCACTGACTGTCGGCAACCTGCGGGGCGTGCGGGAGTCGGGCACCATCTTCATGGCACCCACCTACCTGTATCTCGTCGTCGTACTGGGCATGATCGGGTTCGGCCTGGTGGGCCTCGCCACCGGCTCCATCCTTCCCTACCACCCACCCGAGGCATGGCTCGCGGCCGAGGCCGGCACCGAGACCCTGGCCCTGTTCCTGATCCTGAGGGCCTTCTCTTCGGGTGCCGTGGCCCTGACCGGGATTGAGGCCATATCGGACGGCGTACCTGCCTTCAAGCCGCCGGAGTGGCGCAACGCGCGCGTCACCCTCACCTGGGCGGCGGCCCTGTTCGGGATCCTGTTCATCGGGATCAGCCTGCTGGTGAGCACGCTGGGCATCGTGCCCGATCCGACCGAGCAACAGACAGTGCTCTCCATCCTGACTCGGCATCTGACCGGCGAAGGGCCCTACCTGGTCCTGGTCCAGGTCGCCACGGCGCTGCTGCTGATCCTGGCCGCCAATACCAGCTTCGCGGATTTTCCGCGCCTGTCGTCGTTCCTGGCTCGGGACGGATTCATGCCGCGCCAGTTCGGATGGCGCGGGGATCGGCTGGCGTTCTCGACCGGGATTCTGGCCCTGGCCGGCCTGGCCATCTTCCTGCTCTTCGCGTTCCAGGCCAGCGTCACGGCCCTGATCCCCCTCTACACCCTGGGCGTGTTCGTCGCCTTCACCCTGTCGCAATCGGGGATGGTGCGGCGCTGGTGGCATCGCCGCGAACCGGGATGGCGCCGGGGTTTGCTGATTAACGGGCTGGGGGCCGTCACTACCGCCGTCATCGTCCTCATCGTGGCGTCGAGCAAATTCCTCCAGGGTGCCTGGCTGGTGATGATCATGGTCCCGTTCCTGGTCGGACTGATGCTCGCCATCCGGCACCACTACCAGGTAATGGCGCGCGCGATCAGCGGCCCGGGTCCACCGCTTTCGCGGATCCCCGCCAAACCGATCGTAGTTGTCCCCATCGCCCGCCTGGACAACCCCGCCCTCGATGCCCTCGGCTTCGCCCGTTCGATCAGCAGCGAAGCCCTGGCGGTCCATGTGGGCCACGACCCGGAGACGGCACGCGAGCTCAGCGAGCGCTGGGCGGAGGTTGGAGGCGGCACGGAGCTGGTCATCGTCGATTCGCCGTATCGGGCGATGATGGGTCCGTTCCTGCGCTACCTGGACGCCCTCCAGCAGCAGGACCCAGACCGCCGCATCCTCGTCATCCTGAACGAGGTGGTCCCCCGCCACTGGTGGGATAACCTCCTGCACAACCAGACCGCGCTTCGGCTCAAGCTGCGGCTCTTCTTCCGGCGCAACACGATCGTGGCCGACGTCCCGTATCACATCCCCGACACCCGCTGAATCTGCTCGCGATGGCGACCGAGATCGCGCAGGGACCGCGGGACCTCGTGGCGGGGCTGTGACTCAGTCGGTCGTGGGGAGGCGCGCGAAGAGGTCGACGCCGTTCCCGTCCGGGTCGCGGACTGTCGCGTAACGCTGGCCCCAGAACGCGTCCCAGGGCTCGAGGTGCCCCTCGTAGCCAGCGTTCACCAGATCGGCATGAACCCGGTCCACCTCGGCCGGATCGGCACACAGAAACGCCAGACCGATGCGGTGTCCGCCGCCAGTCGGCGGCGTCCAGGTCGGATCGAACAATTTGATGGTCTCGACCGTGTCCCATGCCATCCGCAGCCCACCGGGCAGTGTCGCCTCGACGTGAGGCTCCGCGTCCACGTCGTCCGCGATGTCCAACCCGAGCTTGCGGTAGAACGCCAACGATCGGGCCATGTCGTCAACCACCAGGCCGATCACGTCGAATCGCGCAGTCATGTGGTCACCTCCTGGTCCTCCATGGACTCGGTCTGCGCGCCTTCCTCGATGCGTTCCTCGTGAACTCGGCTCGCCTCCACCATCGTCGGCCGGCCGTCACGATCCTTCCACCGGGTAACGAGATGGGTCGTGTCACCCTCCCCCACGAGGCGCATCACAGCCCGATAGCCGGTAGCTGTCGTCTCCACCGACTCGATGCTGGCCTCGGTCAGAGGGAGCGGCAGCATGGCCACGATCGGGCCCAGGTTCGACCGCAGTTGGCTACTCA
>DASWJA010000117.1:0-1903 GCA_036397375.1 Candidatus Limnocylindria bacterium | reverse complement strand
AGGCCGTGGAGGCGGTCGTAGGCGATGAAGTTTCCGCCCCCTGCCCGGGCGGAGGCCACCGCCTCATCGGCCCGTGCCAGCATCGTGTCGGCGGTCAGCTCCTGGCGCGAACGCATGGTGGTCACGCCCAGCGAGACGGTGACCGTAACCTCTCCGCGGCCGGTCGATACGGGGCGTTGGGTGGCCCGGTCACGCATGGCCTCCGCGAACACCGTGGCGCCCTTCTCATCGGTATGCGGAAGGATGGCCAAGAAGGAGTCCCCGGCCACCCGGCCGATGGCGTCCGCTTCGCGGACGCGGACTCGCATCCGCAACGCCAGCTCGCGCAGCACCGCATCTCCGACGGCCGTTCCGTGCTGCGCGTTGATCTCCCCCATGCCGTCCACGTCCATGAGCACGATGGAAACCGCGTGCGGGTAGCGGCGCGCGGCCGCCACTTCGTCGCGCAACCGGTCCATGATCGCGCTGCGACTGGCGACGCCGGTCAGCGGATCGACGTCGGCGGCGCGCTCCAGCTCGGAGCGCTGCAGGGCGATGGTGTGACGTGCATCGGTCAGCTCGGCCAGGGCGGCTCGCACCTCGCGGCCCAGGCGGTCGCGCTCGGCCGAGTCCTCCTCCGACTTGTCGTTGGCGGGAGGCGGAGGGCCCGGATTCGTGAAGGGGAGAGGGGCGACGGGCGCGGCCGCTGGCGCGGTCGCGGTCGCGAAGTCGTCGGACGCCCTCTCCTCTCGGTCGACCAGCGCGAGCACCAGCAACGGCGGGGTCAGCAACAGGGGGGCCATCGCGAGCAGCCCGTCGACCGTCCCCGGACGCGCCCAGGCCAGCAGGCCGGCCGCCACTGCCACGGTCACCGATCCGAATGCGGCCATCGCGTTGCGGCGGTTCACCCACGCGCCAGCCGCACCTGCGGCCAGGAGTCCGGCCGCCAGCATCACCACGGACGTGGCTGCGTCCAGCTCAGATCCTGGGGCCAGCAGGGCAGCCGCGAGCGCAGTCTCGGCCAGCACGAGGGCCACGATAACGCCCAGCCAACGAGACCGTTCGTCTACCAGCATCTGGTTTCCGGCCCAGGCCGCGACGGCCAGGCCGCACGCCACGACCAGCAGGGTCAGAGCCAGGCCGCTGTTGGGGAGGGTTGCCGCCGCGGTGGGCCCCGCCAGCGCCAGAGCGGCGCTCCCGGCGGTCAACGCGGTGGCGCTCAGGCCGGCCGCGCCGGCCGACAGGCGCCCAGTACTCACCAACGCATTGAGCAGGGGAATCACCGAAACGGCAGAGCAGAGGGCCACTGCGGCCAGCCCGAGCGTTGCGAGCCAGCCGCTTCCGCCGCCGGGGTCCAGGGTGAGGGGCGGGAACAGACGCAGCACCACGAGAGCGGCCACGGGGAGCACCAGGGTCAGCCCGGTGCCCACGGACCGCGCGATCGCTGCGGTCAAATCTGATCGGGGCATCTACTCAGCGGTGCGTCTGGTCACCGCGAGTCTGTCAGCCTGGGGGTCACCGACAAATAGTACGAACGGCCGCGCCATACTCAGGGCATGGCCTCCAGGTCTCCAGGCGAGCGGTTGCCCAACGAAACGGTCATGACCCGCACCGCGTTCCTGGCCGCCACCGATGAGCTCATCGCGGAAGGCGACCGCCTGGCCCACGCCCCCGACTGGGACGGCTTCCGGGCTTGGCTGCTCGAGTCGGACCGGCTGCTGGAATCGGTCTGGGGTCGGATGGACCGATATCACCTGGCCTGGCTCAACGTCGGTCGGGATAGGGCCCCGCCCGGCTCGACCCTGGACGAGGCAGGCACGGGCCGCTTCGTCGCCGAGGTGGCGCGCGCCAAGGTGGCCGTCCTGCGTACGATGCGCACCGCGGTGGAGCGCCAGGGCTGGCGACGCCTGGCCGATGATCCCGC
>DASWJA010000116.1:0-6473 GCA_036397375.1 Candidatus Limnocylindria bacterium | reverse complement strand
TCGACATAGACGATGGCCTCCGCCTCCTCGGCCGCCTCGACGATCTCGGGCAGGCGGGCGATGTCGCCGTCCATCGAGAACACGCCATCGGTGATGACCAGGATCGTCCGATCCGCCCCGCCGGGCGCAGCCCGGATCTCGCGCAGGGTGGCGCGCAGCGCATCGGTATCGGCATGCGGAAACAAGCGTCGCTCCGCCTTGGTCAGGCGGGTCCCGTCGATGATGCTGGCGTGGTTCAGCTCGTCCGACACGATGACCGCGCCCTCCCCGGCCAGGATCGGGATGGTCCCGGTGTTGGCGGTGAAGCCGGATTGGAAGGTGAGGGTCGCCTCGACGCCCTTGAAGTCGGCCAACCGGGCCTCCAGCTGCTGGTGGAGGGTCATCGTGCCGGCGATGGTCCGCACCGCTCCGGATCCCGCGCCCAGGGCCTGGGTGGCGAAGATGGTGGCCTCGCGGAGCTTGGGGTGCGTGGCCAGGCCCAGGTAGTTGTTGCTGGACAGCGTGATCACCTCGCGGCCGTCGATCCGGCAGCGGGCCTGCTGCTCGCTCTCCATCACGCGCAGGCGCCGGTACTGGCCCTTGGCCCGCAGGTCGTCGAGGTCGGCGTCCAGGAAGGCCAGTGGATTGCGGGTGGAACGGACCGATGTCATGGGATCAGCACCACCTTACCGGCATGCCGCGAACCCAGCAGGTCGAATCCCTGCTGCCAGTCGGCGAGGTCGAACCGATGGGTGAGGATAGGCGCCACGTCCAGCGCTCCGGACCGCAGCAGGTTCTGCGTCCGCTCCCAGGTGTCGTAGATCCGGCGTCCGAAGATGCCGTACATCTTGATCCCCTTCTCGATGACCAGGTTCGACAGGTCGACTGCCACCGGCTCGCCGAAGATCCCCAACAGGCTGATCCGCCCCCCACGGGTCACGAAGCGGAGGGCCTGGTCAAGCGCCGCCGCCGACCCGCTCATCTCGAGCACGACCTCCACCCCATCCCCACCGCTGGCCGTCAGCACCTGCTCGACCGTGTCCGGGCGGCGGCCGTTCAGGGTCAGGTCGGCGCCCATCCGGGCGGCGAGGTCCAGCCGGTAGGGCTCGGTGTCGGTGGCCACCACCCACGCCGCCCCGGCCGCCTTGGCAATGCCCACCGCGCACAGGCCGATGGGTCCGCAGCCGGTGACCGCCACCGTCCGACCCTCGATGGGCTCCACGAATGCGGCATGCACCGCGTTGCCCATCGGCTCCTGGAGAGCTACCACGGCGGGGTCGAGCCCGTTGGACTCCACCGCGTTGGCCTCGGGAATGACGACGTATTCGGCATAGCCGCCATTCACGTGGGCGCCGATGACCCGCAGGTTGCGGCACAGGTGTGGGGAGCCGGCGCGGCACTGGGCGCAGGTCCCGTCGAACAGGTGCGATTCGACCCCGACCAGGTCCCCCTCGTGGACTCGGGTCACTCCCGCGCCGGCAGCCACCACCCGGCCCGCCAGCTCGTGACCCAGGATGACCGGGGTTTGGATGTTCTCGGCCGCCCAGCGGTCCCACAGGTAGATGTGGCGATCGGTCCCGCACACGCTGGCCGCTTCGATGCGGAGCTGGACTTCGCCGGGGCCCGGAGTGGGGACGGGCGCGTCGATGATCTCGAGGCCCGGCTCGGCCCGGGTCTTGGCCAGGGCGCGCATCAGGCGATGCCGGCCGGCTCGGCGATTCCGGCCGCCGTCGCGTGGTCGTCGGCGCGCGGCTGCTCATCAACGATGGTGTTCTCGAGGATCCCGATCCCGGCGATCTCACACCCCATGACGTCCCCACCCGATAGGTAGCGCGGCGGGTCGTGGTAGTGGCCGACCCCGGCCGGCGTGCCGGTGGCCAGGATGTCGCCCGGCTCCAAGGCAATCGAGCGCGAAACAAAGGCGATCAGGCTGGGCACGTCCCAGATCATCTCGGCCGTGGTCGAGTCCTGCCAGGTCTCGCCATTGACCCATGAGCGCAGGGCCAGCCGGCCGGGGTCGCCGATCTGGTCGCGGGTCACCACCGCCGGGCCCAGGGGCGCAAAGCCGTCCCAGCTCTTGGCCCGCAGCCACTGGCGGTCCTCGCGCTGGAGGTCGCGGGCGGTGACGTCATTGAGAATGGTGTAGCCAAAGACGTGATCCAGCGCCCGGTCGGGAGCCACCTGCGATGCGCGGCGCCCGATGACCACGGCCAGCTCGCATTCGAGGTCCAGCTTGTCAGTGGCGCGGGGCCGGACCAGCTGGGCGCCGGGGTCGCTGATGGCGTTCGCGAACTTGGCGATCAGCATCGGGTAGGCCGGGGGCTCGATGCCCTGCTCACGGCAGTGGTCGTGGTAGTTCAGGCCCACGCATACGATCTTGCCCGGACGCGGCAGGGGCGACAGGTGTCGGATTTCGGTGAGTGGGGTGGGGATTTTCTCGGCGGTATCGGCCGCGGCCAGTGCGCCCGCGATCATGGCCTCCGGGTCCTGCCCGTTCAGGACCGCACCCAGGTTGGTGCCGAGCGCATCGGTCAGGTCCAGTACCCCGCCGCGCTGCTCGACGCCCAGCCGCCGGCCCGGCGGGCCGTCAGCCTGGGCATGGGCAAACGCGACCAGGCGCATCGGGCCGTCAGTTCTCGGTGAACCAGGACCGCGTGGCGGGCCGAGCCAGGCCGGCGATGAGGACCACCGAGATGGCAGCGCCCAGTGGGAGCATGAGGGTGGTCCACCCCGCGGCCGCCTCGGCAGGCATGGCCAGGGCGACCGGCACCAGGCCAGCCAGAATGGGGCCCGGCAGGAGCGAGATGCCCAGCGCGAAGCCGAAACCGGCGCGCTTGTGCTGGAGCACCAGGGTCAGGCCAAAGAGGACCGCCGCCAGCTCGGCCATCATGAACAGGCCCAGGAGCGAGAAGGGCGCCTTCTCGCTGAAGTCGACGAAGGCAATGATCTGCGGCAGGAGCAGGCCGGTCAGCCCCAACAGCAGCCCAACCCAGACGAACCAGACCATCAGCCCGAACGGAGGGCGGTGGCGGGTGACGACGGGGACCGGCTCCATGTCGGGCATCGTAGCAAGGGGTCGTCCTCTGCAAGGTAAGCGGCTGCCTTGCGGCAAACGTGGGACTCAGGTTAGGCGGGCGTCTGCAGTGGCAACGACTAATGGAGGCCAACGCCTGGCATGGAGACCTAACGAGGACGGAGGTTCTACTCGCCCTTGCTGATCTTCCCCGCCAGCCGAAATAAAGGGTCGCCGGGTCCGGCCAAGCGCAAGGACTAAAGGCCTTCCGTATTGGCCGAGTGACCCTTTAGTGACAGACTGGGGGCATGTCCCAACCACGACGAGGTGACCGGGCGCGATGACCGACAACGGCGGACAGATCGGGTCGGACCTGACTCCGCGCGAACGCGAGGTGCTGGCGATGGTCGCTGCCGGCATGACGAATCGCGAGATCGGCGAGGCCCTCTTCATCTCCGAGAGCACCGCCGGTGTCCACGTCTCGAACCTGATGGCCAAGCTCGGCGTCGGCAGCCGGACGGAGGCCGCCGCGGTGGCCTACCGGGCGGGACTGGTCGAGTCCGCGGCCTCGATTCTTCAGACTGACGCCGTGCCGGTGCCCAGCGCGAAGGCTGAAGACGCGCCGCCACAGGGCGGATGGTGGGCGCGCCTCTCCCGGGCCTTCGAAAACCAGATGGAGCGCCACCCCGGTCGAGTCGCGGCCCTCGGGATCGGCGGGCTGGCGATCCTGTCCTTCATCACCATCGGGCTGGCCATGGCGGTCTTCGGCGAACCGCCCGTCGCCGGGGAGGGGCCGGACCCCACGGCTTCGCCTCGACCGAGCGCCAGCGCGTCCCCCAGGCCGACGGCCAGACCTAGCGCCTCCCCGACCGCCACTCCGATCGGCGGGGCCGGCGTGGACCTCGAGATTAACGGGCTGGCCGAGATCCTCGTCGATGACCTGATCCTGCGCACCGAGCCCGGCACAGGCACCATCCGGCTCGGCCAGCTGCCAGGCGGAGCCACAGCGTTCGTGGTGGCCGGGCCGGTCATCGAGGACGAGTATGCCTGGTATCAGCTGGCCGCCGTCGATCCGTTTGGGGCCGGCTGCGGGTCCGCCCAGCCTACGGAGTCGCTCGTCTGTCGGGATTGGTTCGGCTGGGCGGCGGCCGGCGGCCAGGATGGTGATGCCTGGCTGGCGCCGATCGAGCCCGTCTGTCCGGCACCCGGGAACCCGGCCACGATGATGGCGCTCATGCCGCTTGAAGGACTCGCCTGCTTCGGCTCGAGCTCGATGACGCTGCGGGTGTACGCCACCGCCAACCCCCAGGGCGGCGGCTGCGCGCCGGGCGACCCATTCGCGCCGGCGTGGCTCGCCGCCTGCGCCGCCGTCTCGCTGGAGGAGGCGGAGTCGCTGTACCCGGCCGGCGACGCGCTGTTCGTCCAAATCGCCCCGAACCTCGGCAGCTGCGACGGGCAGGCGTTCGGACCGAATTGCCCGCTGGCTGCCCTCCACGGCCGATGGATCAGGATCATGGTCCACTACGACGACCCGCAGGCGCAGAACTGTGCCGCTACGGCCACCCCTGATCAGGAAGCGACAATCCTCCAATGCCGGACCGCCATGGTTGCCACTGCCGTCAGCGCCGACGACGGCCTGGGTGCGCTCGACCAGCACCAGGAGAACTGGGTCCCCGAACAGGTCATGGGCTACCAGCCGCACATGGGCGGCGGGACATGGACACGCGCAGCCCAGACCTTCAGGGCTGGACGGACCGGTAAGCTGACGGCCATCCAGCTTCCGCTGAACCGCCTGGTGGGCACCAGCGGCGCGCTCGTTGTCGAGATCCGAAGGGGCAATGCCGAGGGCGAGCTGCTGGCCACCAGTCCGTCCGTGAACTGGGCCGACCTGCCCACGGACTCCGTATCGTGCGCGCCTCCCCAGTGTTTTGCTCTGGACCGGGCGTTCGCGTGGGGCACCATCCTCTTCGACCAGCCGGCGGAGCTGACCGCGGGGCAGACCTACGCCATCGTCCTGCCACCTCGACCGATCACCGGGTCCCCGAACCCGGGGTACCTGCTGACCCACTTGAGCTCGGATGGATACGCGGGCGGGGTCGCCTGGAGTGGCCATCCGAGTGGCGCCGACGCCTGGGAAATCTACGGCGGCGACATGGCTTTCCGCACCATCGTCCGCTAGGTTCAAAGGTTCAGCGGCTGAGGACGATCGCGTGCGGGGACTCGGCCAGCGCCGATCGGAAGAAGGCGGCCCCAAAAGCCGGCCGTGACGACCAGCACGCCGATCCCGAACAGGAGCGACGCTCCGACCGCCGAGTTGTAGGCGGCGCGGAACACGGCCGCCACGAGGATCCCCGGCAGCAGCCCTGAGCGGCGACCAAACCCGAAGCGGTGCTCGGCGGAAAAGTAGCCCGCGATGCCGGTCCACAGCCCGTGGCCCCTGGTGACCGCGATCGCCCGGACGGGCGCGGTCACGAGGAACGCGGCCTCGATTGCCGCCGGACGTGGGCAGGGCCCCCGCGTACGAGCCGAATCCACGCACGAATCGTGGATGGTAGGCATGGTAGCAAGGGGTCGTCCTCTACCATGCGGCGTCATGTCCGCCCGCGCCCAATCCCGCCTCGCGCCGCGGGCTATCCTCGTGGGAGCGCCTTTTGTGGCGCTCGTCGTGGCACTCGAGGCCTGCCTACCGCTCCCCACCGGAACGCCGTCTCCCTCACCCAGCGCCACGCCCCGTGCCACGCCAACGGCCGAACCGAGCACCACGCCGGAGGCGACGCCCCGGCCATACTCGCTCGAGAACCCGGCCCAGCAGGATGACCGTCTGATCCGGGTCACGGTGGCCCCCAACCTGGCCACCGACGCCTCGGGCCAGATCGTGGTGACGGTCACCAATCTCGACGCCACCCGCATCACGGAAATCGTCCTGCGCTGGTCGACGTCGCTGGACGAGCACCTGTTCCTGGCGCCGTTCGTCCCATCCCCCGACCGGATCTGCGAAGGCTGCCCCCCGCTCGTTCAACCCTGGACCAAGTGGGTGTGGGGGCCCGGTGAAAGCGGAGAGCCGGCCGGCACCACGTCGCTGGGGTGGGGTCCGCTGGATCCGGGCGCGACCCTGGTCATCCCGGTCATCGCCAACCGCCGCAGGGATGGTCCTGTCGATTTCGACCTGCAGCTCCTGGCCGGAGAAGCGCTCCTCCGCCAGGAGGGCGGGCAACCGGCCTGGCTTCGGGTGGCCGTCCCATGACGCAGGACCCGCTCTCATGATGCGCGGCATCCTCCCGGCCTGGACCGAGCCCGATCCAGACCTGTACCACCGGCTGGGCGACATGATTGACCCCGGTCGCAAGGTGCTGGCCGCCCTGGAGCGGATCGTGCCCCTGTCCGGCAAACGGATCGCGGACGTGGGCACCGGGATCGGCCACTACCCCATGCTCCTCGCCCGGCGCACGGCGCGCACCTATGGCATCGAGTCCGATCCGTC
>DASWJA010000115.1:0-1555 GCA_036397375.1 Candidatus Limnocylindria bacterium | reverse complement strand
GGGGCGGTTGGCCCCTGTAGACCGATGAGCGCCCGGTAACGGGCGCCAGGTCGAAACATCCGGGGGGAGGCGTCACGGCTTTGGCCGTGGCGCCTTCGCGTTAGGTGAGGGCCGGCAGGTCCTGGCCCAGGGTCAGCGCCTCGGCGAAGAGGTCCCCCCGTCCGGTCAGCCGTGGGGGCAGGGTGCGCACGGTCCAGCCGTCGGGCGCCAGCTCCGGATCCTCGAGCTCGTCCCATTCGATGGGCGCCGAAACCGGGGCCCCGGGGGCGGGCCGCACGCTGTACGGCGCCACCAGGGTCCGGATCGGGGCATTCTGGGTGTAGTCCAGTCGGGCGCGGCCGCGACGATCGCGCTTGGACCAGGCCCAGCTCACCAGATCGGGCACCGTCTGCCCGATGGCGCGCGACAGCTGCTCCACCCAGGCCCGGGTCTGGTCGAAGGTGTACCGGTCGGCGATCGGGATCCAGACCTGCAGCCCGCGCTTGCCGGTCGTCTTCGGGAGGCCGATGAGGCCCAGGTGCCCCAGAGCCGCGCGGAACAGGCGCGCCAGGACCAGGACCTCCTCCCAGGTCGTCGCATCGCCAGGGTCGATGTCGATGAGCGCATACCGAGGGCGATCGGGGGCCTCGACGGTCGCCGTCCACGGGTGCAGCTCCACTGCCGCCTCCTGGGCCAGCCAGGCCAGGGTGGCGACCCGGTCGACGACCACGTACTGCTTGGTCCCCTCGGAGTCGACCAGCTCGCGGCGGGTGATCCAGGCCGGGGTGTGCGAGGGCAGGTCCTTCTGCCAGAACCCCGGGCGAGCCACGCCGTCCGGGAATCGCTGCAGGGTGAGCCCATGCCGGCGCAGGTGGGGCACCAGCGCTCCGGCCACCGTCGTGTAGTAGCGCACCAGGTCACGCTTGGTGACCGGCGCCGGATCCGGGTCACGGGCCGGGAAGAGGACCTTCTCCAGGTTCGTGAGCCGCACGACCTGGCCGCCGATCTCCCAGGCTCCCTCCCCAGGGAGGGCGTCGAGGGCCGCCAGCTCGGCGTCCGTGACGGCCGTTTGAAGCCCGGGAACGCCAGCCGATGCGGGAGCCGCTTCCGCCGCTCGAACCGCCCGTCGCGGCGGGTCCTCGCGGACGGTGGACGCCACCCCCCGATCGGCCGCCACGCCCAGGAAGGTCGGCTGGCGGAGCAGGCCGTCGGGCGTCCATTCGGCGAACTCCACTCGGACCACGATGCGCGGCTCCACCCAGCGGGCGCCGGCAACAGCCGGCGCACCCTCGGCCGGCGGGTCCGGGCGGGCGAGGTCCGCGAGCGCCGTCAGGAGCTCGCGGCGGACCCGGCCGCCGAGGCCGCTCCCCACCTGGCCGGCGTGCACCAGGCCCGTTGCATGTTGAACGGCCACGATCAGCGAGCCCAGATCGGTGGCACTCCCCTTCCGCGGCAGCCAGCCGATCACCACCACGTCCTGCTCGGCCCGGACCTTGACCTTCACCCAGTCCGGCGAGCGCTCGCCGGGGCGGTACCGGCTCGTCCGCTTCTTGGCCACCACCCCCTCCAGCCCGCC
>DASWJA010000114.1:0-2567 GCA_036397375.1 Candidatus Limnocylindria bacterium | reverse complement strand
TGGCGATGAACGTCGGGTTGCCGGCCCCCGGATCGGGAAGCGCGCCGCCGTACGGATTGCTGGTGCGGGACACGCCGGACGCGACCGCGTTCACCATCGTGACCTCGGATGTCGCCCCCGAGCGCCTCGAGGCGCGGTGGGTGGTTGGTCGGGTCACGATGCGACCCATCGCGGCCGCGGCGATCGCGGCCCTGGACGCCCGGGGCGAAGTCGCCGCTGGGCTGAACGGGTCGACGTTGCTGATCGAGTTCACCCCGCAAGAGGACGAGCCGATTACCGATGTCCAGGCCGTCGCCGATCTGGCGGGCATGACCGATGGGACCTTGGTCCGCATCCCGCTGCGATTCGCCGGGGAGTCCATGCCCACCTGCAGTCTGGCCGCCGAGGGTTGTCGGGCCCGCCTGCTGGCGGCGGGGAACGGCATCTTCGTCCATCTGGCGCTCGGGATCCCGGACCCGGAACCCATCCTGGTCCAGACGGCCTACCCCTCATCGGTGGTCCCAGGACGCTGGACCGGGCCACAGATCCGCAACGGCCCCGACCTCCAGGCCTTCACATCCACGCTGCCGGTCCAGGCCCTCGCCGGAACGGGCCGGATCCTGGTGCTGGCCTCGATCGTCGACGAACCGGGCCTCGTCCGCCACAGGCTATGGCTCGGCCCAGCGCTGTTGGCCCTGCTGGCGGGCATCCTGTGGCTGGGCCGGCGAACGGGCTATCCGTTCTTCCGACCCATCGTGGAGGGGTCACGTCGGTGGGGATCCGCGTTCGCAGGGCGCGAGGCCGCGGTCACCCCGCTCCCGGCGCAGGGCGTCCCGGTTCGGGTCAGTGGTCACGCCACGACCGTGGACGGCCGTCGGGTCCACCTGGACGAGGCGCGCGCGGTGCTCTTGCCGTCCAGCGCGCGCCCGGACGGCAACCGCGCCACGGCGGCCCTGAGCCTGCCCAACGGCGACGAGGTTGCCCTGGCGGCCTACGACATCGGGGCGCTGGGAAGCGTGGAACGGGGCGAGGTTGTCCGCGTCGGCGACGTGCGGCCCGCCCTATGGGCGCACTGGTTCGGCACCGACCTGCGGCTGATGTTTGAATCGGCGGCCGAACGCGACCTGGCGGCGGCCATCGCCAGAACCGGCGCGCCGCGGCTAGGATCCAGCCGATGAGCACGCGACGGGCCCTTACCCTGAAGGCCGACGGGCAGGCGCAGCCGATCGAGGAGGCGGGGTTCGAGGAGATCGACCGCCTGATCGGGCATCGAGACACGCTCGTGTGGCTCGATATCGCCGACCCCACCCCGGACGACCTGACCTTGCTGAGCCGGGAATTCAGCCTGCATGAGCTGGCGATCGAGGACCTGCGGAAGCGGCGCCAGCGGCCGAAGATCGACCAGTATCCGGGTCAGCACGTGATCGTGGCCTACGAGCCGCTTCCGGCCGAGGATCCGCAGCGTGCCTTTGACCTGGGTGAGCTGCACCTGATGGCCGGGGATGGATTCGTGGTCAGCGTGCACTGGGGTTCCTCGCCGGTCGTCGAGTCGGTACGCGACCGCTTCCAGCGACGGTCCGCGGTTGTGGGCCACAACGCCGGCTGGCTGCTGTACGCGGTGCTCGACACCGCGGTTGACGCCTACTTCCCGGTGCTTGACGACATCTCCGAGCGCATCGATGGGCTCGAGGACCGGATTCTGGACGGCAAGGGCAAGGTCAACCTGCGCGAGGTGATGATCCTGAAGCGCGAGCTACTCGAGCTGCGAAGGATCCTGAGCCCCACGCGGGAGGTAGCGAACCAGCTCCTGCGCCGCGACGTCGAGATCATCGACGACGATGCGCTCCCCTACTACCAGGACCTGTACGACCACCTGGTCCGGGTGCTCGACTCGCTGGACCTGTACCGCGACCTGGTGGCAGCCACTCTCGATGCCTACGAATCGGTGACCAACGCCAACCTGAACCAGGTCGTGAAGCGGCTGACGGCCATCACCGTGCTGCTGATGGTGCCGACCTTGATCGCCGGCGTCTACGGCATGAACTTCCGGTTCATGCCCGAGCTGGAGCAGCCCTACGGCTACCCGGCGGTCCTGCTGGCCATGCTTGTGACGATCATCGGCCTCGCCTGGTGGTTCCGCCGCCGGGGCTACTTCTAGGCCCGGCGAGCGGCTACAGCAAGCTCAGCAGCCGATCGAACTCCGATACGAAGGCCTCAGCCGCGTCTTCATCCATCACGCTGCCCGACCAGTCATCGAGCTGGTCGTGGATCGCTTCCACCTGTGAGTTGAATGCGTCGACCTTGCCCTGCTCAAGGAACATCTCGGCCCGCAGGACACGTGCGGCCAGGGCTTGGGCCTGCTTCATCTTGTGGATCTGGCCCGTCTCGCCGTAGTACAGGGCGAGGTCCGCCAGACGGGCGAACGTCACGTCGGTGAACCAGCGGGCGACCTGTGGGTCGTGGTCTGACGCGCCGCGCGCCACGTCGCCGTCGTGGTCGGCGGCGAAATCGGCGTTGAAGTGGCCCGCGCGGACCTGCACCAGATCGGTGAACTGGTCGCTGGTGGCGAACTGCATGTCGAGCGTCTG
>DASWJA010000113.1:0-3859 GCA_036397375.1 Candidatus Limnocylindria bacterium | reverse complement strand
ATCCATGACCAGCGGCCAGGTGGCGCCGAGCTGCTCGCCGAAAGCGCGAGCCGCCTCGGAGCGGTCACGGTACACGATTCCGATCACGGCCAGCCCGATGTCCGCGTGGACCTCGAGCGCCTCAGCCAGGATCGGGAACTCTTCGGCACAGGCCGGCAGGCACCATGACGCCCAGAAGTTCACGATCACCGGCCGCCCGACGTAGTCCGCCAGGCGGACCGGCTCACCGTCCAGGTCGGCCAGCGCGAAGTCGGGCGCCCGATCCCCCACCCGCAGGGCCGGAGTAAGCAGGCCTGCCCCGCCGGCCACGACGACGACCAGGACGACAGCCAGGAGCAAGGGGACGGTCGTGGCCAGCACCAGCCACCAGCGCGGCAGACGGGTGGGGTCGGGGCGTGGGATGGGAGTTGGCCTCAGTGGTGGCCGGAGCCCTCGTCGTGCGAACCGTGCTCGGTCTCCCGCCACTCCCGGCCGGCGGTGCGAACCGACAGGATAGCCCCGACGACGAATACCCCAAGGCCGGGGATCAGGAACCACCACGCAGCCGCCTGGTCGTCCGGCTTGAAGGCGAGCCCCGCCCCCAGCAAGGCGCCGCCCACGGCCCAGATCACCGGCAGCCAGCTGCCGGGTGGGACGTGGACCCCGGGCGGTGGATGGAGTGGCGGCTGCTCGCGACCCCGCGCGGCACTTGCCACGATGGCCGCGATGGCGAGCACGGCCGCGCCGAGAAGGACGTAGCCGAGGATCTGGTCGGGCATCGGTCAGCCGCCCTCAGCCGAGCAGGTACAGGGTGGTGAAGAGGGCCACCCACACCACGTCGACGAAATGCCAGTAGTAGCTGACCGCCTCGACGGCCACGTGGTTGCGGGCCGAGAACTGCCCCTGCCCGGCACGGGCGGTCAGGATGCTGAGCCCCACCACGCCACCGAAGACGTGCGCGCCATGGAAGCCGGTCAGGGTGTAGAAAACGGTGCCGTACACCCCATCCGAGATCCCGAAGCCCAGCACCGTGTAGTCGTAGGCCTGGCCGGACAAGAAGAGGATGCCCAGGCCCAATGTGACGACCAGCCACAGCCGGAGTGCACCGGAGTCGCCTCGGCGGATGGCTCGCACGGCCCAGTGCATGGTGAGGCTGGAGCTGAGCAGGATGAGCGTGATCGGCAGCGCGATGGGGAGGATCTCGAGCGGCTCGGCGCCAGCGGGCGGGCCCCACGCACCGGCGAACGAGGCGCGCGCCGAGAAGTAGGTGGCGAAGAGGCCGCCGAAGAACATGACCTCCGACGAAAGGAACAGCAGCATCCCGACCAGCGGGATGGGGAAGCCGCCCTGGCGGCGGGTCGGCGCCTGGGCGCTCATGGATTGGCCTCCGGATGGAGGTTCGGGTCGTCCTTGTGGCGCAGGTCGAACATGGGCCGCTCACTGCGGATGGGGGGGAGACGGTCGAAGTTGTACGTCGGCGGCGGCGAGGTCGTCGCCCACTCCAGGGTGTTGCCCTCCCATGGATCGTCTCCAACCTTCTCGCCGTTCAGCAGGGTGGTGACCACGTTGACCACGAACGGGACCATGGACGCGGCGATCAGGAACGCGCCAGCGGTTGAGATCAGATTCATTTCGGTCCAGCCCGCATCGGCCGCGTAGTCGGCAACCCGGCGCGGCATGCCCTGGATGCCCAGCGAGTGCTGCACGAAGAACGTCGCGTTGAAGCCCACGAACAGCATCCAGAAGTGGACCTTGCCGAGCATCTCGTTCAGCCGGCGCCCGGTCATCTTGGGGAACCAGTAGTAGGCCGACGCGAAGACGCCCATGGCGGCCCCGCCAAAGAACACGTAATGGAGGTGCGCCACGACGAAGTACGTGTCCTGGAGGTGGAAATCGACCGGCGCGGCGGCCAGCATGACGCCGCTGATGCCCCCGATCAGGAACATGCTGATGACGCCCAGGGCGAACAGCATGGCGGTCGTGAAGACCAGCGAGCCGCGCCACAGGGTGGCCAGCCAATTGAACATCTTCACCCCGGTGGGGATCGCGATCAGGGCGGTCATGAAGGTGAAGAAGGGCAGGAAGACGACACCCGTCGTGAACATGTGGTGCGCCCACACGCTGAACGACAGCAGACCGATGGCGATGGTGGCCCATACGAAGGCCCGATACCCGAACAGCGGCTTGCGGCTGAAGACGGGCAGGATCTCGCTCACCACGCCCAGGGCCGGCAGAATGACGATATAGACCTCGGGGTGCCCGAAGAACCAGAACAGGTGCTGCCACAGGATGGGATCGCCCCCGACCGAGGGATCGAAGAACGATCCGCCGTAGTTGCGGTCGATGAAGAGCGCGATCAGGCCGGCGGTTAGGACCGGGGTGGCGAGCAGGATGAGGGCCTGGGTCACCAGTACGGTCCACACGAAGATCGGCATCCGGAACAGCGTCATCCCCGGTGCCCGCATCTTGAATATGGTGGTCAGGAAGTTCACCGATCCCAGGATCGAGGCCGTTCCGACCACCGCCAGGCCCATGAGCCACAGGTCGGTCCCATCGCCCGGCGAGAACTGCTCCTGGGTGAGCGGGTTGTACCCGGTCCAGCCGCCCGCCGCGGCCCCCCCGACCAGGTAGCCCGAAACGATCAGCAGGCCACCCAGCGGCAGCATCCAGAACGACAGGGCGTTGATCCGCGGGAACGCCATGTCCGGCGCACCGAGCATGAGCGGGACGACGTAGTTGGCGAAGCCGGAAAAGACGGGCACCACGAACAGGAAAATCATCAAGGTGCCGTGCATCGTGAAGGCCTGGTTGAAGGTGCTCTCGTCCACGAACTGAAGGCCGGGGACGGCCAGCTCGCTGCGGATGACGAGCGCCAGGAGGCCCGCGAAGAAGAAGAAGGCGAATCCGTTGACGATGTACAGGACCCCGATCTTCTTGTGGTCGACCGTGGTCAGCCAGTCGAGGACCCACGAGCGCTCGTAGGTCCTGCTGCCGGGCTCCAGGGTGGTGGTCGCCATCGCTCGTCCGTTGCTCCTCAGCGCACCGTCAGGGTACCGGTCATGGCCTGGATCGGGTGGAAGTCGCAGATGAACGTGTACTCGCCCGGGTCCAGGGCGTCGACAAGGTAGTCAACCGTGACGTCCGGCCCAGTCACCTTCGAGCCGGTGAACAGGGTCGCGTCGCCGTCGTAGATGGAGACGTTGTGGTCGACGCCCTCGGCGTTGGTGAAGCGGATGATGAACGGCTCGCCGGCCGGCACCTCCAGTTCGAGGCGATCGAACGCGATGTTGTCGGCGGTCAGCTCCACGACGTGAACGTCGGGCGGCAATGATGCCGCCGGGGTCGGGGTCGCGCTGGCGGCGGTCGCCAACCAGGCGTCGAAGTCCGCCGGAGCCATGGCCTGTACAGCGAAGGTCATGTCCGCATGCAGCGTGCCGCAGAACTCGGCACATTGGCCGCGGTAGGTCCCGGGCGTGGTTACCGTGAACTCCAGCTCGTTGGGCGCCTGTCCCTGGCCGAACGGGACGACATCGGTTTTCACCAGGAACGCCGGGACGAAGAACGAGTGGATCACGTCGCGGCTGACCAGGGCGAGGCGCACCGGCTCACCGGTCGGGACGACCAGCACCGGAGGCGCCAGGACATTTCCGGTGACGGAGTAGCCGTTGGCATAGCGGAACGTCCACGAGAACTGCTGCCCCTCGACTTCGATCCTGACCGGGTCGGCGCTGCGGGCGCTGATGTCGCCCAGCGTGAACATGCTGGTCACGAACAGGATCAGGACGATCACGGTCGGGATCACGGTCCACACGATCTCGACCTTCGTGTTGCCGTGGTGCTGGGCCGGGAGCCGGTCGTCCCGCCGCCGATATCGGAAGAC
>DASWJA010000112.1:0-9158 GCA_036397375.1 Candidatus Limnocylindria bacterium | reverse complement strand
CCGTCGGCGTCCAGCCCCGGCTCCCAGGGGATGGGCGAGAAGGTCGTCAGGTCGGGGACGAGGAACATGTCCGACTCCGCGATCCGGGCGAAGCCCTCGATGCTGCTGCCGTCGAACCACTTCCCGTGCTCGACCGCTTCTTCGAGCTGGTGCATTGGCACTTGCACCGACTTGACGTGGCCCACGATGTCGGTGAACTGGAGGCTGACGAAGCGGAGGTTTCGATCCTCGGCCAGCTTCAGGGCGGCGGTGAGGTCCTTCCGAACCATGTGCGGGCTCCTTCTGGGCGTGGTGGGCAGTAAACCGATGAGGAGGCGAGGCTAGGCTGCGGCGCAGTCCGCGGGAATGGCGCACAGCCCACCATGGGGACCCATCCTTTGTGCACTCTGCACAAAGACGCTCAGGCGGGCCGATCAGCCTCGCGGAGCAGGCGCAGGGCATCCTCAGGCCGGCGCGGGTCGATTCCCCGCTGGTCGCGGGCAATGCGCAGCCGGTACAGGACCGTGTTGCGGTGCACCCCCAGGCTGCGTGCCGCAGGGGCCACCCGGCCGTTGGCGCGGGCCACCGCCAGCAGCGTGGCGGTCAGCGGTTCATCGGTCCTGTCAGCCGCGGCAACAGCCCGAGATGAGGGAGCGGCGATGCTCCCCGAGGGACGCCCTGTCCGCGCAGGCGCCCGGCGGAGCAGGGCGCGCAGTGTGTTGCTGAGCGCGTCGGCCGCGGCCTCGTCGACGAGCGCCATGGGGAGATCATCGAACAGCCACACCGCCGCACCGGGACGGATGCGGTGCTCGTGGATCCACAGTCCCTCCCGGAGGCGGCGGGTGGCTGCGGCCCGGGAGCTCGGCGTGCCGAACAGGCGGGAAAAGGCCGCGGCAAACCGCGCGGCCAGGGCCCGTCCGGCCGGTCGCGCATGGAGTGCGACGAGCTCCCCCTCGGCCACGACGGCCACGCCCCGCCGCATGCGATGGGCGACCACAGCCGCCGCTGCGGCGGGCGTGGGCTCGGCCAGGGCGGCCTCGGCGGCCGCCAGTCGCAGCTCGGCATTCAACCGGGCCAGGACACCGGCCTCGTCGGCAAGGTAGGCGCTGGCCGCGGCAGCCAGGCTCGCTGGCGTCCGGTGGCTGGTCAGGATCGGGAACGGGGCGTCAGGCCATTCCGCGCCACGATCCGCGGACGGAGCCGCCACCAGCAGGGCGGCCGGCTCGCTGCCCGAAGCTCCGATCTCGGCAATCAGCCGCTCAACGGGCAGGACGGACAGCAATGCGCCATCCATGATCAAGAGGTGACCCGAATCGGGGGGTGGCAGGTGGGGCGGCGCCGCCCGGGTGCGGGACACGCCGCGGAGCAACGCCACGGTCGCGGACGGATCGCCCGCCACCAGGCGTGCCTCCGGATCGACGGCGCGCCAGACGTCGATCAGCCGAGGCATGGTCGGGGCCGCTCAGCCCGCCGCCGCTGCGGCGAGGTCGGCGATGAGGTCATCGGCATCCTCGAGGCCGATGGAGACGCGCAGCATGCCCGGCGACAGACCGGCGGCTGCCAGCTCCGCGTCGGCGTACTGGCGGTGGGAGGACGAGGCGGGATGGCTGACCAGGCTCTCGACACCGGCCAGGCTGGTGGCATGGATCGCAACCTGGACGCGCTCCAGGAACCGCTCGGCGGCGGCCCGCCCACCCGACAGCTCGATGGCCATCATCCCGCCAGCACGACCATCGCGGAGACGGCGCTGGGCGAGCTCGTGCTGGCCGTGGGACGCGAGGCCGGGGTACCAGACGCGGGAGATCCCAGGCTGCCCTTCCATGGCGCGGGCCACGGCCAAGCCGTTGTCGGAGTGGCGGTCCATCCGAACGGCCAGGGTGCGCAGGCCGCGCAGGGCCAGGAAGGCCTCGAACGGGTTGGCGTTGCCGCCGGTGTTGACGACGACCTCCCGGGCGACGGCCACCTGCTTGGCACCTCCGACGATCGCGCCCCCAATGAGATCGGAGTGCCCCCCGATGTACTTGGTCAGCGAGTGGATGACGAGATCGGCGCCCAGGGCCAGCGGATTGCACAGATACGGGGAGGCGAAGGTGTTGTCGACCACGACCGGCACCCCTCGCTCCCTGGCGGCCTCCACGATGGCGGCGATGTCCGGCATCTCAGTGGTCGGGTTGGCGATCGTCTCGAGCCACAGCAGACGGGTGCGCGGACCGATGGCCGCCACGACCGCCGCCGTGTCTCCGGACCGAACCAGGCGATAGGTGATGTCGTAGCGCGGCATGACGTTGGCCAGCAGGCCCAGCGTGCCGCCGTACACGGCTGACGGTGCCAGGACCTCGTCGCCGGCCCGGACGAACGAGAGGATCGCCCCGTGGACGGCGGCCATGCCGGACGCGGTCGCGAAGGCCGCCTCCCCACCCTCGAGATCGGCCAGCGCCGCTTCGAGCGCCGCGTGGGTCGGGTTCGAGTACCGGGTGTAGGAATGCCCCGGCCGGCGAAACTCGAGGATCTCCTCCAACTCAGCCGCGGATCCCACCTCGAAGGTGCTGGTCTGGTAGATCGGTACCGTGACCGGGGTCTGGGTCACGGTCGGCACACGGCCGGCGGCCTGGATGGCGCGCGTCGAGAATCCGGGCATGGGCGAGAGTCTACCCGTCGCCGCCCAGCGGCCCGGATCAGTCGGGCGGTGGGGCGGGGCCGGAGTCCCCGGTCAGCATGTCGTGAACCGCGGCGTGGATGGCCTCGATGTCGGGAGTCAGGATGTACGTTCCGTCGGATAGGCGGCCGGATGCGACATAGGGTGGTTGAATGACGAGCCGATCGATCTGGGACAGGTCGCCATCCAGGAGGGCTCGGGCCAGGTGGGGCAGGAGCTCGCCCGGAATGTCGGTCGCCACTGTGTCGCCGATCGCATTGAGCAGCGACGGCATATTGAGCAGCCACGTCCCGCCCTTGATGTTGTTGACCATGGCCGCGATCACCCGCTGCTGGCGGTCGGCGCGGGTGTAGTCGTTGTCCCCGGCGCCCTTGCGCGAACGGGCGAAGGCGAGCGCGGTGTAGCCGTCCATGTGATGCGTGCCCGGTTCGATGTGGAAACCGACCAGGTTGTTGTACTCGTCGCGATAGCCATAGTCGTGGACCGCGCGCTCGACGGTGACGTCCACCCCGCCCACGGCGTCCACCGCGCTGGTGAACCCCAGGAAGTCGACCGCGCCGATATAGTCGATCTGGATTCCGAGCAGCGCCCCAACGGCCGCCTTGAGGGTCTCCGGACCGCCGAGCGGGTAGGTGCCCGAATCGAGCCGTGCGTACGCCAGCAGGGAGTTCAGCTTGGCGTAGTAGATGCGACCGTCTCCAAGTGGGACGCCAAAGGTGTCGCGCGGAATAGAAATGAGCGACGCACCGGTGTCGGGATCCAGGGTCGCCACGATCATCGTGTCGGTGTTGTATGTTCGCCGGCCGGGGCCCACGTCGATGCCCACCAGCAGGACCGTGAACCGGCCGGTAAGGCCTACCGGGGTCGGCTCCGGCTCCTGGTAGGGCGCGGGGGGCGCCGTGCGACTGGGCAGTGGCTCGAACAGGTCCTTGGGGGCGTTCAGGATGCCTCCCCCACCGCCACCGCCGCGCGAGACCACCGTCAGGGTGTCGATGGTGGCGGTCGCGTACCACGCCGGCACGAGGTGCATGCCAAGGGTCGCCATGAGCAGGGCCGCGGTGACCCACGTGGTCCAGCGACGCCTGCCTGGGGCCTCGCGGGCGACGTGGGCCTGGTAGATGGCTACCGCGCGCCAGCCCAGCAACCCGAGGTTGAGGAGGATGATCGCGATCAGCACGCGGACGTCGAGGAGCTCGGTCACGACCTGGCCGCCCCGCGCCGCCGCGGCCAACACCAGCCAGGCCAGCACCGCAGCCGGGAGGCCCAACAGCAGGGCAAGGCGGAACTGCCGGTTGTAGGCCTGGCCCAGCCCCGGCAGCACGAATGAGAAGAATGCGGCCAGCGGCGCCCGACCATCCGGGCGGCCGGCGGCGGCCTGGTTCACAGCCCCTCCGTGGTCATCGCCCGGTGGCAAATCGCTCCACCCAGCGGCCCGCGAGTATACCGAAGGGCGCCAACTACCCCAGCGCCGAAGCCTGGCTGACAGCGGCCGCGGGCGGGCTCGCCGGCCGCAGCGGCCGCGGATAGCCGCTGATCTGGTTCTTGCCGCCAGCCTTGGCCGCGTACATGGCCCGGTCCACGGCGAGCATCAGCTCCTCATCGGTGGAGCCATCCTCGGGGTGGGACACGAGGCCGATGCTGACCGTGGTGGGCGCGTCTTCGCGCGCCAACACCGCACCGAGCTCCTCGGCTCCCTGGCGGATCTTTTCGGCGACGACAAAGGCGCCCGCAAAATCGGTTTCGGGCAGGAGGACCACGAACTCGTCGCCCGCGTACCGATACGCCGAGTCCACGGTCCGAATCGAGCGCCGGATCACGCCGGCGATGCCGCGGATTGCCGCGTCGCCACGCTCGTGGCCCAGGCTGTCGTTGATGAGCTTGAGACCATCCATATCGACCATCAGCAGGCAAAACGGTCTGAGCGAGCGCCGGCTGCGGCGCACCTCCTGGTCAAGCGCCACATAGATCTGGGCGCGGTTGAAGAGCCCCGTCAGCGGGTCGGTGACCGACAGTTCGAGCGTCGCGGCCTGGAGCCGGCGCTGCTGAGCAGCGAACACGACGGAGGAAATCGTCCCCAGCCAGACCACGCCCAGCACCACCGCCGCGGGGAGCAGATCTGGCGGCGCGAAGGGCCGGCTCGGGTCAGTGGCCACCACCAGCACGTAACCCAGGCTGGCCGACAACGCTCCGACCAGGCCAGCCGCGGGCCGGCCGCCCAGGGCGACGCCCAGCACCGGCAGCACGAGCAGCGGCGCGAAGGGTGACGCGCCCCGGCCGGTCAGGATGACCAGCCCTCCCAGGAGGCCGATGGCGCTGGCGACCTCCGCGGTCGAGGTGGCTGCCGACCGCCAGCGATCGGGAACGAGCTCGTGGAAGACCACGACCCCGATCACCGCCAGCACGCCCAGTGCGGAGATCTGGACCTGGGCCTCCGAATAGACGTCGGTCACGGCGACGCTGATGAGGACACCGGCGATGGTCGCCCACCAGATGGCCCGAACCGTGGACCGATACTGGTCCGGGCCGAGCCAGGGGACCGGAGTGGGGAGGGATTCGACCGTTGTGACGTACTTGTCGCGGGGCGGCGCGTCGGACACCGCGCCGGGCCCGACCGGTTGAAGGCCCTGCTCGCGTGCCGAACGTCGACCGGGGAGCAGCGCTAACAGGCCGGCGATCACGATCAGCCCGGCCACGAGGGCGCTCACCAGGAGAAAAATGAGTTCGGTCGTCACGCTCCGTCTCGGTCCCGACAGTCTAGGAGCGGCGCGCCCGGGGGCGCAAAGGTACTAACCCGTCCGTACCCCCCATTCGGTGCATCCTGACAACACTTCCGGGGCTGGCGCCTCCCTTGCTATACTCGACCTCCCGCCCCCAGACCAGACCCTGGTTCATGGTGTCCCATATGACGCACCTGCCCCCGGCCGCCCGGGCGGCTCGCCGCTCCAGCGCCGCGCTTGCCGCGGCGCTCTCGTTCGTCCTTCCCGGATTGGGGCAAGCCTACGCTGGTCACCCCGGGCTGGGACTGCTGTTCGCCGCGCCGATCCTGGTACTCATCGGCATGATCGGGGGAGCGCTTGCAGTGGGGACGGACACGCTGTTGCGAACACTGCTCCTCCCCGGCGCGCTGCTGGCGATCTTCGGATTGAACCTCTGCCTCATGGTCTGGCGTTTGATCGCCATTGGGCAGGCCGGTCTGGCGACCACGGCCGTTCCTCGCGAGGCGCATCCCGTGCTGACAGGAGCAGGCGGGCGCTCCCGTATCGCGCTCGCGGTGGTCGGTCTACTGATGATCGTGACGCTCGCCATGCACCTATGGGTCGCCGCGGCGACGATCTCCGCTGACGTGGCCCTGGCTCGGATCTTCACGCCGCCGAACCAGGTGATCCCGCCGACCTTCGGGCACGTAGACCCGGTGGATCCCGCCTACCGATGGGAGGGCACGGAACGGGTCAACATCCTGCTCATTGGTTCGGACGCGGGACCAGGGAGAGAGGACGAGCTGACCGACACGATCATCCTCGTCAGCCTCGATCCCGTGACCAGGACTGCCGCCATGGTCGGCATCCCGCGCGACACCGGCTACGTCCCGCTCCCTGACCGGAGCGTGTATGCCGACGGCATCTTCCCGCGCCGCATCAACGAGCTGGCCTCCGACGCGAATACCGACCCTGGCGCGTGGTGTCCCGTGCTGGCCGAGGGCGAGGACTGCGGGCTCCTCATGCTCCGCCAGACGGTGGGTCTTTATCTCGGGCTCGAAATCCACAATATCGCGTGGGTCGACCTCCTCGGGTTCGCCGCGCTGGTGGATGCCATTGGCGGGGTGGACCTCTGCCTGCCAGGTGTCCTCGCCGACCCGGAGTACGGCGGGCCGACCTGGGAGGGGCAGCAGGGAGTGGTCCTCGCGGCGGGATGCCACCACTACGACGGCGCCCATGCCCTGGCCTACGCGCGGATTCGATCGGGAACCCTGACCCTGCCGGACGGGACGGTGGAGACGCAGGACGACTTCCTGCGAGCCGCGCGCCAACAGGAGTTCCTCCTCGCCATTCAGCAGAAATTTGCCACTACGAACCTGCTCGTCTCGCTGCCCGGGCTGCTGACCGCTGTGTCCCAGACCGTGACGACCGACTTCCCGCGTACCCAGGCGGGCGATCTCGCCAGCCTCGCGCCTCTCATTGCATCAGGGGACATCGACCGGGTGGTGTTGGGCTGGCCGGGATACGTGGAGCTGCCCGTTGACCCGCTCAACTACTACCTTCTCATTCCTGTGCGGGAAGCGGTTCGGCTGGAGATGGGACGCTTGCTGGGCGGCGAAGTGGAGTTGGCGGGTTGGTACCTGGGATCCTCTGCCGCCGGACCGCCGAGTTGATCGCATGAGCGGCGGCGGAGCAGCCATCTCCAACACGTTCCAGGCCGTCTCCTCGGGGCGCGCGGTCGCGGCGATCGCCATCGGTCTCGGCGTCCTGGTCATTGGGGCGGCATATCTCTCGACCGCCGCATTCCTGATCGCCGGCTTCGCCCTGCTGGGCCTTCTGGGCCTGGCTTCGGTCCGCTGGCCTCGGGTGATGTTGATCGTCGTCGTGCTTTCCCCGGCCCTCGTCGACCTGTACGCCGGCGAGCGCCTGCTCCCCGAAGAGGTCCGTTCCGTGTCCCGGTTCTTCTCGGAGGCATTGCTCGTATTGATGACGCTCGCCCTGGCCTGGGTCGGGGCACGGCGCGGCACGCTGGTCACCGCGCTGCGCCATCCGTTTACCGTGGCCATGGCTGTATTCGGCGCCATCAGCGTCGCATCCGCGATCGTCAACGCGGTGCCGCCGGCAGTGGCGGTGGCAGGCCTGTTGTTTACGCTGGACGCCGCGATTCTCTTCTACCTTCCCCGCATGGTCGGCTACAGCCACGAGGATGCCCAACGAGCGATGTGGGCGATCGCGGGTGTCGTCGCCCTCGCCTCGGTACTGGCCATTGGTCAAGCCGTGCTGTCCCCCGATCTCCTGGGGCTGACGCCGGTGACCGGTGTCTCCGGCGAGGGGGTACGCGTGGGCTCGCTGGTCAGCGATCCCAACATCCTGGGCACCTTGATCGGCATGGCCCTTCCGTTGACAGTGTTCTCCCTGGTACGAACGCCCTGGAGGTCTCGAGGGTGGCGGATCACCTTCGCGATAGCCTTTGTGCTCGCCCTCGCCCTGCTCCTCACCTACTCACGCGGCTCCTGGATCGGGGTGGCGGTCGGCTTCGGGACGGTGGCGCTCATCATCGACCGGCGAGCGTTGGTGGCCTTCGTCGTCGTTGTCGTGCTGGCGTACGCCACGGCGGTGGTCATGCCCAAGGGTGTCCTCAGCGGCGGATCACAGGGCTTCGATCCATATGCCACCACGATCAACCGCATCCAGGCGGTGGGCGAGAAACGCGACCTGCGGGCCCTGTTCGTCCTCAATGCGATGCCGATCATCGACGAGCATCTGCTCCTCGGCGTGGGGCCGGGCCGCTACGGGGGCGCCGCGGCATCGGTCTTTGGGTCCCCCATCCATGAGAGGTTCGGCACAAGCGAGCTGCTCACCGAGCAGCGCACGGTCGACATCTTCTGGCTCCACCTGGCCGTCGAAACCGGAGCGCTGGGCGTCGCGGCGTTCGCGGCCATGATCGGAACTGCGCTCGTCACCCCGGTCCGCGCGCTCCGGCGGGCCGGGGGAAGCCGATTCAACGTCCCTGCCTCGGTGGTGTCCGCAACCGCGGTGGTTTGTGTCACCGCCTTCACCACCATGCTCCTCGAGGGGAACACGGCGGCGTTCATGTTCTGGTTCCTGCTGGGGATTGGATCGCTGGCGGAACCGGCGGAAGCTAGAACTGGCGACCCAGCAGGAGTTGCCACAGCGTCCGCAGGATAATCCGGACGTCGAGCCCAAACGAGCGGCGTTTGACGTACTCGATGTCGAGCTTGACACCCTCGCCGAAGCTGAGCTGGCCCCACCCCCGCGACTGCCACAGCCCCGTCAGCCCGGGCAGGACCGAGAGCCTGGGCAAATGCCATGGTTCGTACAGCTCGACCTCGTAGGGGATGGGCGGGCGCGGGCCGACCAGGCTCATCTCGCCGCGCAGCACGTTGACCAACTGCGGCAGCTCGTCAAGGTGCGAGCGACGCAGGAAGCTGCCGATTCCCGTGACCCGCGGGTCGGCCGCAATTGGCGTCCAGATGGCCTCGTCCGCGGCCCGGGCCGGGGGAAGAAGCTCGCGGATGTGCTCCTGGTGCCGGCGCTCGTCAGCACTGAGGTGCATGGTCCGAAACTTCAGCACCGTGAATGGGCGGCCACCGAGACCCAGCCGGACCTGCCGGAACAGGATGGGCCCGGACGAATCGAGCCGGACCGCGATCCCCACGCCCAGGAGGATGGGCGACGCCACCAACAGGCCGAACAGCGAGCCGATGACGTCGAGGGCCCGCTTGGCGAGCCGATAGCCGGTGCCGGTCGGCGCCGCGGGAACTACCAGCGCGCCAGCCGGCTGGCGCGTCGGGTGGGCCGTGGTC
>DASWJA010000111.1:0-3477 GCA_036397375.1 Candidatus Limnocylindria bacterium | reverse complement strand
TCATCGCCGCTGGTGCCGGCGATGGCGGTGGGCCCGGCGAGGAGCGGCTTGAGCTCTTCGAGCCCCGCCTCATCGGCTGCCTTCTTCAGGAGCCGATTCTTGGCCACCTGCAGGCGGACGCCGTTCGCGCGCAAGGTCTTCCGAACCGTGTGCATCTCGGAGACGGTCAATCCCCGGTAGTCGGCCACGGCCAGCGCGGAGCTGGCGCGCAGCATGTCCACGAGCTGGCTCACGGCCTGGCGCTTGGCATCGGTCGGCATGGTTGGGTCGGTCCACCTCCTGAAAACGAAAAGCCCCCGCCGCCGACGGCGAGGACCAATCCCCCTGAACGGGGGCGGGCGTCCTGCCTCGGCGTGCCCCGGCCGAGGTTGCCATCGGCCGGTGATTAGTCCGGGCCTGGGGCCCGGGTCACATCGCTGTCTTGGGCTCTGAAGTTGTGCCGTTCGGCGCTGGCTTGCCTCCGGTCAGGCCTGGGCGGCGGCGAGGGCGGATGGGATGTCGACCGCCACGCCGGGGCCCATGGTGGGGGCTAGGGTCAGTGTTCGCAAGTAGGTCCCCTTGGCACCCGATGGCTTGGCCCGATTGATGGCGTCCACCAGCGTGGCGACGTTGGCCTGCAGCTGGTCGGGCGTGAACGATGCGCGGCCCACCGGGGCGTGGACGATCCCCGCCCGGTCGACCTTGAACTCGATTCGGCCCGACTTCACCTCGGCCACGGCGCGCTCGATGTCGAAGGTGACAGTCCCCGATTTGGGATTCGGCATCAGGCCACGGGGTCCGAGCTTCTTCCCCAGCTTGCCAACGACGCCCATGAGGTCCGGGGTGGCGATGGCAACCTCGAAATCGAGCCAGCCGTCGTCGATCTTCTTCACCAGGTCCTCGCCGCCAACCTCGTCGGCGCCGGCGCGCAGGGCCTCGACCGCCTTTTCGCCCTGGGCGAACACGATGACGCGCAGGTTGCGGCCGGTGCCATGCGGCAGGACGACCGTTCCGCGGACCAGCTGGTCGGCGTGACGAGGATCGATCCCCAACCGCAGGTGGGCCTCCACCGTGGCGTCAAACCTGGCGGTGCTGACCTTGGGCAGCAGCTCGCACGCCTCCCCGATGGGATAGCGACGGCCGGTCTCCAGCAGCGCGGCCGCGGCGCGGTACTTCTTGCCGTGGCGAGCCATCAGTCAGCCACCTCGATGCCCATGCTGCGCGCGGTGCCCTCGATGATCTTCATCGCGTGCTTGGTGTCGTTGGCGTTCAGGTCCACCATCTTGGCCTCCGCGATCTCCCGCAGCTGGCCCCGGGTGATGCTTCCCACTTTCTCGCGGTTCGGCTCGGCCGATCCGCTCTCCACCCCGGCTGCCCGCTTGAGCAGGGCCGCCGCCAGCGGAGCCATGGTGGTGAAGGTGAAGGACCGATCCTCGAACACGGTGATCTCGGCCGCCACGGTGTACCCGGACAGGTGGGCCGTCCGCTCGTTGAAGGCCTTCAGGAACTCGAGGATGTTGATGCCATGCTGGCCCAGGGCCGGGCCCACCGGCGCGGCGGCGGTCGCCTTGCCGGCCTGGCCCTGGACCCTGAGGATGGCGCGTACTTTCTTGGCCACGTCTGTTCCTCCGAGGTGCTGGCGGGGCGGGTGGCGCCCCTCCCTCTACAACTTCTCGATCTGCAGGAAGTCGAGCTCGACCGGGGTCTCCCGACCGAAGATGCTGACCAGGACCCGAACCTTGTTGCGCTCCGGGTGCACCTCGTCAACCGTGCCGATGAACTCGGCGAACGGCCCGTCGGTGACCCGCACGCTCTGGCCCTTCTGGAACTGGACCTTGAACTTGGGCGCCTCCACCCCCATCTGCTTGAGGATGGCCTTGACCTCGCTCTCGCGCAGCGGGGTGGGGCGGTTGCCCGAGCCCACGAAGCTGGTCACGCCCGGGGTGTTGCGCACGACGTACCACGACTCGTCGGTCATGATCATCTCGACCAGGACGTAGCCCGGGAAGACCTTCTTGTTGACGGTCTGGCGCTGGCCGTTCCGGATCTCGATCTCTTCCTCCATCGGCACCAGGACCTGGAAGATCTGGTCCTCGACCCCCATCGACTCGATGCGATGCTCGAGGTTGGTCTTGACCTTGTTCTCGTACCCGGAGTAGGTATGGATCACGTACCACTGCTTGGTGGTGCGCTCGGCGGCATCCGGATCCGCCGGCTGGGGCGCCTCACGGGAAAGGCGTGCGGCCTGGCGGGCTTCCTCGGTGCCAATCGGCTCGGTCATATCGGTCTGTTCTCAGTCGTCCTGTCTGGTCGTGTTGGTCAGCTGGGTCATGGCGTCAGCAGGCGGTTCATCCCGAAAAAGAGGAGCAGGTCGAGGATCGCGATATAGGCCCCCACGACCGCCGAAACGACGATCACGATCAGCGACAGGTTGACGACTTGGCGCCGGGTGGGCCAGGCGACCTTGCGCAGCTCGGCCCAGCTCTCGGTGACGTAGGTGCGGGTCCTGGTGATCATGCGGGGGTTTCAGATGCTCCTGTGGATGGCCGACCGAACGGGCTGGCAGGGGCGGCGGGACTCGAACCCACAACCGCTGGTTTTGGAGACCAGTGCTCTACCAATTGAGCTACACCCCTCCGCCTACTTGGTTTCCCGATGCAGGGTGTGGTGCCGGCAGCGGGGGCAGAACTTGTTCAGCTCCAGCCGCCCCGGGTCGTTCCTCTTGTTCTTCCGGGTGCTGTACGTGCGCTCCTTGCACTCGGTGCACGCCAGCGTGATGACCGGACGATTCTCGGCCTTGGCCACGGGATTGGGTCCTTCAGGTTGTCCCCATCGGACACGCCGAATAAAGGCCGGTCACCGGGGGAATGCCTCGTGATTCTATGGCTCAGCGCGTTGAACTGTCAACGGCGTCAGGCAGCGAGGCCAGGTCGCGCCGAACCAGGACGATCCGGGTGAAGGGCAGCCGGATATCGCTGAAGACCTCGATGCTGGCCAGGAAGCCGATGAACAGGAAGGTGATGCCCAGCAGCTGGCCGATGAAGAAGGCGCTGGTCGTTCCGAACCGATTGAGGCCATCGGTGATGGCCGGGATGAGCCCACCGATGGCGATGAGGATGGTCGCCGGGACCCGGCTCGAGAGGCGCCCCGCCAGGAGGGCGACGATCGCACCCGGAATGGACGCGACCAGGTTCACTACGATGGCGATTGGTGCGAGGAGGAGGTTGGCCCCGAAGCGGATGGGGCCCTGGCTGGTATCGAGCGAGTATCGGATCACCCGCCGCTTGGGCATGAAGATGTAGGCGCTGTACAGGGCACCCAGGACCAGCAGGAAGGCACCCGTGATGTTGAAGAACGGCGTGAGGAGACGGAGGTAGCCGGGGAACAGCTCGCCGGTCGGAATGCCGGTGGCGGGGTCAAGGGCAAATCCGGGGGCCGGCAGCTGGACCGTCGCCATCATGACTGCGGACACGGCGGTGCCACCCACGACCACGATGC
>DASWJA010000110.1:0-22483 GCA_036397375.1 Candidatus Limnocylindria bacterium | reverse complement strand
CAGGGAGTGCCGACCCAGCGTCACCACCAGGACCGGGTCCAGGGCCTGCTCCTGGCGGTCGAGATAGGGCGAGCAGGCTTCGATCTCCGACGGCTCCGGGTCTCGGTTGCCCGGCGGCCGGCACTTCACCACGTTGGTGATAAACACGTCACTCCGCTGCCAGCCGATGGCGTCCAGCAGCTCCTCGAGCAGTTGCCCGGCCGGGCCCACGAACGGCCGCCCGGTGGCGTCCTCGCGCTGGCCCGGACCCTCTCCCACCAACAACACGTCGCTGATCGCGTTCCCCTCGCCCGGGACGGCGAGCGTGCGCCCGGTCGCCAGCGGACAGCGGGTGCAGGCCCGGACCTCGGCCGCTACCGCGGCGAGATCGGCCTCCCCGCTCATCGGGGACGCCGGTGCCTACGAACGCTCCGTGTCAGCACCGGCGCCGGCAGGAACGCCCGAGCGCGCCATGTGCCGCTCCATGGCCGCCCGGCGGCTCAGGTTGACGCGGCCCATGCGGTCGATCTCGGTGACCACCACCATCAGCTCGTCCCCGATGGCCACCACGTCCTCGACCCGCGGGACGCGGTAGTCGGCCAGCTGGCTGATGTGAACCAGGCCCTCCTTGCCGGGCAGGATCTCGACGAAGGCCCCGAAGTTCATGATCCGGGTCACCTTGCCCAGGTATTCCTTGCCGACCTCCACGTCGCGGGTCAGGCCCTCGATCCAGCGAACCGCCTTCTCGCCGGCCTCGCCGGAGACGGCGGCAATCTGAATCGTGCCGTCGTCCTCGACGTTGATCTGGGTCCCGGTCTCGGCGGTGATCTGGCGGATCACCTTGCCGCCGGCGCCGATGACGTCGCGGATCTTGTCGACGGGGATCTTGATGGTCGTGATCCGCGGCGCATAGGGGCTCAGCTCGGATCGGCTGGCGCTGATGACGGCCGTCATCTTGTCCAGGATGAACAGCCGCGCGATGCGTGCCTGTTCCAGGGCATCGCGCAGGATCTCGGTCGTGATGCCCTGCACCTTGATGTCCATCTGCAGCGCGGTGACGCCCTCCGCGGTGCCGGCCACCTTGAAGTCCATGTCGCCGTACATGTCCTCTTTGCCGGTGATGTCGGTGAGGACCGCGTAGCGGCTGGTGTCCGGATCGGTGATCAGGCCCATGGCCGCCCCGGCGACCGGGGCCGAGATCGGCACACCGGCGTCCATCAGGGCCAGGGTGCTGCCACACGTGCTGGCCATGCTGGTCGAGCCATTCGAGGACACGACTTCACTGACCACCCGGATCACGTACGGGAACTCCTCGACCGTGGGCAGGACCGGGAGCAGGGCCCGCTCGGCAAGCGCCCCGTGACCGATCTCGCGCCGGCCGGGTCCCCGCATCGGCTTGGATTCACCCACCGAGTACGGCGGCATGTTGTAGTGATGCAGGTACCGCTTCTCGGTCTCCGGCGAGATGGTGTCCAGGCGTTGGACGTCGCTCGAGGGACCCAAGGTCGCGATCGTGAGGGCCTGTGTCTGGCCCCGGGTGAACAGGCCCGACCCGTGGGTCCGGGGCAGGATGCCGACTTCCACCGAGATGGGCCGGATTGTGGTCGTGTCGCGCCCGTCGATGCGGATGTTCTCCGACAGCACCAGCTCCCGGACGGTGGCCTTGGTCAGCACGTCCATCAAGGGTGAGCCGATGCCGTGGCGGCGCCGGACGTCCTCCAGGGCCTGGCCCTGCTCGGCCCGGTTGTAGGCCTCCCGGCCGCGACGCACCTCGGCCGCGATGTCGGCCCGAATGGCGTCCAGCCGCTCGACCAGGCCGCTGGTCAGGCTGATGAACACCTCGGCCGTGGCCTCCGCGTCGGGCATGGCCCGATGGGCGGCGCCATGGTCCTTGCCGAAGATGAATCGCATGAGGTCCGCCAGCTTGTAGCTCCCGGCATCGGGGTACAGCTGGTAGGCCAGCTCCAGCGTGTCATAGACGGCGCTGGGCTCCCAGCGGACGTCGTTGGGGAGGTGACGCAGCACGAACGGCAGGTCGAAGCTCACGTTGTGGGCCACGACCGGCGCGGTGCCGACCCATTCGACGAAGCGCGGCAGCACCTCGGCCGCGGTGGGGGCCTTGGCCACGTCCTCGTCGGTCAGGCCGTGGACCTGGTGCCCGACGATCGAGCGACCCGGGTTGACGAGAGACTCGAACCGATCGACGACCGCACCATCACGAACCCGCAGGGCGGCGATGTCGACGATGTAGCCGTGCTCCGGCTTCATCGAGGTGGTCTCGAGATCGAGGATCACGAACTCGGCTCCCGGGCGGCTCAGCGCGCTGCCGAGCTTGGGAATGGACGCCGCGCGGGGGCCAAAGAACGGCGTGCGCTTGGGCGTTCCGGCGCTGGACACCAGCTTGTCCTGGAGCTCGATGGACTTCTGGAGCTCGGCGTGCCCCCAGGTGATGGCTTCCAGCATGGTCGCCTCGGGCAGGATCTTCGCGCCGGCCTCGACCATCATGATCGCGTCGCGCGTGCCGGCCACGACCAGGTCCAGAGTGCTGTTCTCGAGCTGGCTGTTGGTGGGGTTTGCCACGAACTGGCCATCGATGTATCCCACCCGGACGGCTCCGACCGGGCCCATGAACGGTATCCCGCTGACCGAAAGTGCCGCCGAGGCGCCGTTCACGGCCAGGATGTCGGGGTCGTTCTCCTGATCGGCCGACAGGACAGTGAGGACGATCTGGACGTCGTTCTTGTATCCCTTCGGGAAGAGGGGGCGAATCGGGCGGTCCGTCAGCCGCATGGCCAGGATGGCGGCCTCGGACGGGCGCGACTCGCGCTTGATGAACCCGCCGGGGATCTTGCCCGCGGCGTACATCCGCTCCTCGTAGTCCACGGTGAGCGGGAAGAAGTCGATCCCCTCGCGGGGTTCGGCCGAGACGGCGGTGGCCAGCAGCACGGTGTCTCCGTAGCGGACCAGGACCGATCCATCGGCCTGCTCGGCCAGCTTGCCCGTCTCGAGCGAGAAGGTTTGCCCGCCGATCTCTGTTTCAACCTTGATAGCCAAGAATGTCCTCCAATGTGGTGATGTGTCCGGCGCGGCCAATCCAACCCGGGTGGCGCGGCTCGGAGGGGGTGCGTCGCGTCCGACGCGGGATTGGGTGGACCCGGCGTGGCCGGGTCAAAGGGTGAATGACGACGTTACCGGCGCAGGCCGAGACGCCCGATCACCGTGCGGTAGCGATCCACGTCCGTGCGGACGAGATACGCGAGCAGGCGGCGGCGCTGGCCGACGAGCTTGAGCAGCCCGCGGCGCGAGGCGTTGTCGTTGGGATAGCTGCGCAAATGCTCCGTCAGTGACTTGATCCGCTCGGTCAGGAGCGCGACCTGCACTTCGGGAGATCCGGTGTCGCCATCATGCGTTGCAAAGTCGGTGGCGACGGCGACCTTCGTAGCCGGGTCGAGCGGCAAATGTTCCTCCACTTTTAATCTGTCGGTTCGTTGCATCGTATCAGACGATCCCGGCCAGCGCCGCCCGGGCCTGGACCTCGTCACGCCGCATCTGGGCCGTGAGCTCCGCCGCCGACTCGAAGCGTCGCTCGTCGCGGAGCCTTCCCACGAGCTCGAGTCGGAGCGGCTGGCCGTAGAGGTCCCCGCTCCAGTCGAGGAGGTGGGCCTCGACGACGACATCGCCGTCGTCATGGAACGTGGGTCGGCGGCCGACGCTGACCAGCGCGCCGGTCGTGCTCGGTCCGCCTGCCAAGCCCGCATAAATGCCGAGCGACGGAAGGGCGGGGTTGTACCGGAACGCGAGGTTCGCGGTCGGGTAACCAAGCTCCTGGCCGCGGCCATCGCCGCGGACGACTTCACCGCTCAATGACGGGCGGCGCCCCAACAGCCGCGTGGCACGCGGAATGTCGCCGTCCGCCAGGGCGCGGCGGATTCGGCTCGACGAGATCGGCCCGTCATCCATCTCGGGCTCGATCACGACGACCTCGAACCCGCGTACGGGGCCAACGGCCATCAGCCGCTGGGGAGTGCCGGCCCGGTCACGGCCGAACGCCGTGTCAGGCGTCATCACGATCGCCACCGTTTGCAATCCCGGCGCGAGGGCGTCAAGGAACGCTTCGGGCGGCATTTCACGAACCGCTGTATCGAACCGAATGGGGATGGCCTCCACACCGGCATCCCGGATGCGAGCCAGATTTTCGGACAGCGGCGCCAGGCGCTCCACGGCGTGGCCAGGGCGGATGACTTCGATCGGGGGCGGGTCGAAGACGAGCGCGACCGGCCTGGCGCCCCGAGCGGCGCCGGCTTCCCGCACGGCCGAGAGGAGGGCCCCATGTCCCCGGTGCACCCCGTCGAACACGCCCAGAACCACGGCCACCGGCCGCATCGGTTCGCGCGCCGCGATCCGACCGAGAGTCAGCCCTTCCTCGATTCGGGCCTCGATCATGGCGGCCCTTCGACCAGGACCTTGTTCGGATGAAGCACTCCCCCGCCCAGCGTGCCGACGCCCAGCAGGCCGGATGGGCCGCGGACCAGGACCCGCCCCTCTCCGGACCATGGCAGCTCGCCGCCATTCGCGAAGCGCCGGGCCTGCTCTTCCTCGACCGTGAGCTGAGGCAGGTCGACGAGCCGCTCGAGGGCGATCAGCGCCTCGTCGAGTCGACCCTCGCGCGCCAGCGCCTCCAGCTCGGATGGCGTCCGGGCGTCGCTGGCCGCGAGCCCGGCGGCTTCGGTGCGCCGCAAGGCATGCAGGTAGCCCCCGCACCCCAGCTGCTCACCGAGGTCGCGGGCGATCGAGCGCACGTAGGTCCCGGGGCCCGTCTCCAGGTCGAGGTGGAGGTCGAGCCACCCGTCCCCCGCCACGGTCTTCACGAGCCGCAGGGCATGCACCGTCACCTCGCGCGCCGGCAGGTCCAACGCGGTTCCACCACGGGCCGCGCGGTGGGCCGTCCGGCCACCCTGCTTGCGAGCGGAGAAGGCCGGTGGCCGCTGCTGGAACGTCCCAACGAATCCGCGGAGCGCGGTCTCGGCCACGTCCACGCCGGGCGGAGGCCCGCCCGGCTCGAGGGGCCCCTCCCCGTCATCGGTCCGCGACCGGAATCCCAACCGCACGATGGCGTCATAGCGCTTGGGCCCAGCCGTCAACTCCTGGCTCAGCCGGGTAGCACCGCCAACCAGGATCGGGAGCACCCCCGAGGCCAACGGATCCAGCGTGCCGGCATGACCGATGCGTTGCATGCCGCTCAGGCGGCGCACCAGGCCGACCATGTCGTGAGAGGTGGGGCCGACCGGCTTGTCGAGGTTAATGACGCCGATCATCGGCGCGTTTCAGCTCGCGCTCGCATTCCGCCAGCACGCGGTCTCGAGCCTCGCCCAAAGCTGCGTCGACGGTGCAGCCGGCCGCGCGCGCATGTCCTCCACCACCGAATGCCGCTGCGACGGCCACCGCATCGGCCCGCGCCGAGGTCCGGATGCTGACCCGGGTGGCGGCCGGTCCCTGCTCCTTGAACAGGAGGACGATATCCGCTTCGCGAGCCAGTGCCAGCAAGTCGATGAATCCTTCGCTGGCGTCGAGCGACGTACCGGTCTCGGCCAGCATGGATGCAGTCAACGCCGCGTGGACCACCCGCCCCTCGCTCGCCGACGCGACGCCGGCCAGCGCGCGGCCCCACAGGGTCAGAGTCGCGAACGGCTTCTCGGCGTAGATGGCCCGGTGGATGGCCGCCAGGGATGCACCGGCTTCGACCAGCGATGCCGCCACGCGCAGCGTGCGTGGGGTGACGTTGGGGTGGGCGAACGTATGGGTGTCGTTGACGATCCCCGCCAGCAGGACCGTTGCCAGCTCGGGATCCAGGTCGACGCCGAGATCGGGCAGCAGGAGGGTCACCATCTCACAGGTCGAGGCCGCGTTTGGGTCGACCATGTTGACCGCCCCGAACCCGGGGTTGCTCACGTGGTGGTCGATGTTCACGATCCGTGCCCGCGCGAGCCACTCGGAATGGTCGGTGGCCACCCGTCCGACCCGAGCCAGGTCCCCGGCGTCCACGATCACCGCCACGTCCGGCTCGAGGGCGGGGGCGGTCCGCACCTCCGCCACACCGGGCAGGAACTGGAGGTAGGGCGGCACTGGGTCGGCCATCACGACCTCGGCCGGGACGCCGTACCGTTCCCCCACCATGCGGATCGCCAGTGCCGCTCCCAGCGTGTCGGCGTCCGGGTTCTCATGACCGATGGCCGTAATCCGCTGCGCGCCGCGCAGGGCGGCGACGACCTCCTTCATCGGTCTTCGTCCTCGGCGGCGTCCAGGTCGCGGAGCAGCTTGAGGACCCGATCGCCGTCGGCGATGGATTCATCGGCCCGGAACACGAGCCGCGGGATGTGTCGGATGGTGAGGCGCTCCCCCAGCCGGTGGCGAAGCCAGCCGGCGGCATCGGTCAGGGCGGTCAGGGTCTTCGCCTGGTCCTGGTCGGGCCCGTACACCGACACCCAGACGCGTGCCTGGGTGAGGTCTGGCGCGGTGTCTACTCGGGTCACGGTGGCGAACCCGACTCGTGGGTCGTTCATCTCGCGCTGCAGGATCTGCATCAGCTCGGCGCGGATCTGGCTGTCCAGGCGGTCGGTGCGCTGACTCAGCGGGTTCCCGTCCCCTTCCTTGGGCTCAGGCGGACGCCTCCGAGACCATCTGGAAGCATTCGATCACGTCACCCTCGGCGAACTCCGGCGCTCCGGCCAGCCCGATCCCACACTCGAATCCGGCCGCCACCTCGCGGATGTCGTCCTTGAATCGTCGTAGCGACTCGATCCGCGTCTCTGTGACCAGCTGGCCGCCCCGCAAGAGTCGGGCCTGGGCGCCGCGCAGGATACGGCCGTCGAGCACGTACGAGCCGGCCACCTGGCCCGCCTTGCCGGCCTTGATCACCTGCCGCACTTCGGCATGACCCTCGATCTGCTCGACCTGCTTGGGAGTCAGGAGGCCATGGAGGGCCAGGCTGATGTCATCGGTCAGCTTGTAGATGACCTCGTACAGGCGGACGTCGACGCCGGAGGCCTCCACCGCCCGCTCGGCGCCGGGGTCCAGCTTGGTGTTGAAGCCGACCACCACCGCGCTCGACGCGGCGCCCAGCACGACGTCAGACTCGTTGATGTCCCCGGCCCCCTCGCTCAGGATGTTGATCCGGACCTCGCCGGTGCTGAGCCGATCCAGCGCGTGGCGAATGGCGCCCAGTGAGCCCTGGACATCGGTCTTCAGGATCACGCGCAGCTCCTTGACCTCGGCGGCCTGGATCTGGGCGCTGATGTCCTCCAAGCTGGTCGGTCCCCGTCCGTCGCCGCCGGGTCCGTGGCGCTCCACGACCTCGGCCGCATCCCGGGCCGCCTTTTCGTCGGGAACGACGCGCAACTGGTCGCCGGCCTCGGGCAGGTCCTGGAGCCCGAGGATTTCCACCGCGGCGGCGGGCTCGGCCTGGCGAACGCGGCGGCCGGCTGCGTTTTGGAGTGCCCTCACTCGTCCATACGTCTTCCCCACGGTCACCACGTCCCCGACCTTGAGGGTGCCGTTCTGGACCAGCACGGTGGCGACGTTGCCGCGGCCCTTGTCGACCTTGGACTCGATGATCGTGCCGTACGCCTCACGATTCGGGTTGGCCTTCAGGTTCTGGAGGTCGGCGACCAGGCCGATCATCTCCAGCAGGTCGTCCAGCCCGGTCCCCTGCTTGGCCGAAACCGGGACGGCGATCACGTCGCCGCCGAACTCCTCGATCAGGACCCCCATCTCGGCCAGCTCCTGCTTGACCCGATCCGGGTTGGCATCCGGCTTGTCGATCTTGTTGATGGCCACGATCATCGGCACCCGGGCGGCACGGACGTGGTCGATCGCCTCGCGGGTCTGGGGCATGACGCCGTCGTCGGCGGCCACCACGATGACCGCGATGTCCGTGACTTGAGCCCCACGGGCCCGCATGGCGGTGAACGCTTCGTGGCCTGGCGTGTCGAGGAACACGATGCGCCGGTCACCGTGGATCGCCTCCGAAGCGCCAATGTGCTGGGTGATGCCGCCGGCCTCGCGGGCCACCACGGCCGTGCTCCGGATGGCGTCCAGCAGGCTCGTCTTGCCATGGTCGACGTGGCCCATGACGGTCACGATCGGGGCGCGGGTGACCAGGTCGTCGGGGGCGTCCTCGCCCCAGGGCGTAATCCGGACACCGTCCTCGGCGCCGGCGCCCGGCGCGACGAGCTCCTGCGCGTCGGCCGCGGTCTTCTCGGCGGCTCCACGCTCGACCAGCTCGTACCCCAGCTCGGCCGCCACGAGCGAAGCGGTGTCGTAGTCGATGGACTGGTTGATGGTGGCGAAGATCCCATTGCGGATGAGCTCGCTGATCACCGCCGCGGTGCTGATGCCGAGCGCCTCGGCCAGGTCCTGGACCACGATCGAGGTGCCGATCTCCACCGGCCCGCTGGGGCGAGGCAGAGTCGGGGTTTCGACGCTGGCGCTGGTCGACTCGCGACGCCGCGGGGGCCGTGGGCCACGCCGCTGCTGGGTGTATCTACGAGGCGGCATGGGCTCCCCCACTCAATCCGAGGGCGCGCGCAATGGCCTGGTCCCGTCCCGCGTTCGCCTGGCAGGCGGGATCGGCGCACACGTAGGTCCCCCGTCCCGGCATGCGGCCCGACGGGTCGGTCACCGCCTGTCCGTCTGCGGTGCGCACGACGCGCTGCATCTCACGCTTGGTCCGCACCTGGCGGCACACGGCGCAAGTGCGCTGCGGCTGTCGGTCAGGCCGTCGCTTCGGCATTTTCAGCACCTTCGGCGCCGCCCTCCGGGCCATCCGCGCCATCCGAAGACGATGGGGCGACGCGTGCTCCGCCGGCACCGGCCGCCGCCACGCCCGCGTCGGAGCGAATGTCGATTCGCCAGCCCGTCAGCTTGGCCGCCAATCGGGCATTCTGGCCCTCGCGCCCGATGGCCAGCGACAGCTGGCGCTCGGGGACGATGACGTTGGCGATCCGGTGCTCCTCATCGATCCGTACTTCGATGACCTCTGCCGGAGACAGCGCCTCGGCCACGAACTGCGACGGATCCTCGTTCCACAGCACGACGTCAACCTTCTCGCCGTTCAGCTCGGCCACGATGGCCTGGATCCGGGTCCCCCGCTGCCCCACCGCCGCGCCCTTGGCGTCCACGCCGGGCTGGCGGCTTTCGACCGCGACCTTGGATCGGCTCCCGGCCTCGCGTGCGATGCCGCGGATCACGACCGACCCGTTGTAGATCTCGGGGATCTCCATCTCCATCAGGCGGCGCAGGAAGCCTCGGTGCGTCCGGCTGACGACCAGCACCGGGCCTCGCGTCGTGCGGCGTACCTCGAGGACGAACACCTTGAGGTGCTGTCCGATCCGGTAATGCTCGCCCGGCAGCTGCTCGCTGACCGACAGCACGGCCTCCACCCCGCGTCCCATGTCAAGCACGACGGCCGACTCGGTGGTGCGGGTCACCACCCCGGTCAGGATCTCGCCCTCGCGGCTCACGTACTGGTGGTAGACCACGTCTCGCTCCGCCTCGCGCAGGCGCTGGCGATACACCTGGCCGGCGGTCTGGGCCGCGATCCGGCCCAGCTGGGCCTGGGTCACGTTCTCCGGGATCCGGACGCGCCCGCCCACCCCGACCCCGGGCTCGATCTCAATCGCCTCGGACACCGTCTTCTGGAGCTCCGGATCGGTCACTTCAGTGTCGCCGGCGACCACCTCGTACTCGCGGTAGACGCTGATCTCGCCGGTCTCGGGGTCGATCTTGACCACCACGTTCTCGGGCGCTTCCGCATTGCGCCGATACGCAGATTCGATCGCCTGCTCAAGCGTCTGGAGCAGGATGTCCTGGGGGACGCCCTTCTCGGCGTTGAGCTGCAGCAGGGCGCCGATGAAGTCGCGGTTCACGCTGCACCTCCCTGCCGGACGAAAAACAAGACGTGGGCTCGCAAACCGACCCACGTCCTCAATCACTGCTGTTTCGGTTAGGTCCGCTACGGCCGCAAGACCGTCAGCGAGTATACCAGCGCCCTCGTGGCACGCCAATTCCGAGCAGGGTCCCGGCGACGCCTCAGCGGAAGATCAGGTACAGGACGATCCCCACTAGCAACGTCAGCCCGATCGCCCCGACGATCAGGCGGCCCGTCCACCGCGAACGTTCGAGCATCGCTCCCTCCCAGGCCCGAAAGGGCCCCGTAACCGGCTGGTGAGTGGCCTCGCCTACGGTACCCGCGACCCGGCCGGGCGTTTCGTACACCGCAATTTCGAGGGGAGTCCACCTGTGAACCGCGCCACCTCGCCGGAGCGTTCGCTCCGGCCCAGGCTGCTGTTCGCCATCGCGAGTGCAGCCATCCTCATCATCGTCATCCCTGCCCTGGCGCTGACCCTTGCCGGGGGCGTCGGGGGAAGCATCGAAAGCGTGATCCGATGAAGCGCCTCATCCGGCTGCTCCTGCTGGCGTCGCTGGCGTCCTCGATCGTGATCGTGGGGCCCAGCTACGCGGCCGAGGCCACGCAGCGCGCCGCGAGCCGCACCGGCATGGACCGCGCGGCCTGTCGCGATCTGATCGCCAGCGTCTTGAGCTCAGCTACTCGAGACGACATCAAGCAGGCTGTCCGCAAAGCCAGGGATAGTGACTGCTGGACAGAGCTATCCAGCAGCTGGTCGCAGGTGAGCGCCATTGGAGTCCCGGCGGTTGCCGCGGCGATCAGCTGCGGGACATTTCAAGGCAACTTCGGTGTTGGCATCGCCGGCATCCAGGTTGCCACCAGCCGGACACGGATCGGGGTCTGTTCGGACGGTTACCGATTCACGAGCATTCCGGAGCCGCCCTACTGCTACGTGACGTCCATTCCCGCCTATTTCGGCGGCGCTCAGCCGCCAGACGGGTGGTGCGGCCAGTGGTATCACAACAGCGCCAGGACGGTCATGACCACCGGCAACAACTTCTGGATCTCGACGTATGCGCTTTGGTGGTGGAAGCGCTTCGGCTGGATGCGCTTCGATATCAAGGCGGGTCCGCTGTCGGCCTACTACCTTCGCGGGTTCTGCTGCCATTAGCGTGAATGGCTGTTCGAGAAGAGGGCCCTGGCCGTCCGCCGGGGCCCTCATTTTCGTGCTCGGGTCAGCTCGCCGGACGGCGGCAGATGTCCAAGCGGGGACCTCGATGTCAGCGGGGACGATCGTCCCGCGCCAGGACCCGCTTGCGCATCCGAATCGCGTTGGGCGTCACCTCGACCAGCTCGTCCGCGGCGACGAACTCGATGGCGGACTCCAGGGTAATCGGCCGTGGAGGCGTGAGCCGCAGCGAGTCCTCAGGGCCATGGGAGCGGACATTGGAGAGCTTCTTCTCCTTGGTGGCGTTGACGTCCATGTCGCCGCTCCGGGCGTTCTCGCCCACGATCATCCCTTCGTAAACCTCCTCCCCCGCACCGATGAGGAGCTCCGAGCGATCCTGGAGATTGAAGAGCGCGTAGGCGGTCGATGAGCCGGATCGGTCGGCCACCAGCACGCCGTTGGTGCGGTGGGTCACCTCTCCGGCCCACGGTCCGTACCCCTCCCCGATCTGGTGCAGTAGCGCGGTTCCCCGCGTCTCGGTCAGCAGCTGTCCGCGATACCCGATCAGGCCGCGGGTCGGAATGATGTACTCGAGGCGAACGCGGGCGTCCGGGTCGGTGGTCATCTGCTCCAGGCGGGCCTGGCGGGCAGCCAGCGCGGTCTGCACAGCACCGATGTAGTCCGGCGGAATGTCGACAGTGATGCGCTCGTACGGCTCCTCGGTCTCCCCATCGACGGTGCGGAGGATCACCTCCGGGCGGCTCACGGTCAGCTCGTAGCCCTCGCGCCGCATCTGCTCCATCAGAACTGCCAGCTGCAGCTCACCGCGGCCTCGGACCTCGAACACGTCCTCGGTGGCGGTCGGTGCGAATTCGATTGAGACGTTGCCCAGCACCTCCTTCTCGAGGCGAGAACGGATGTGTCGCGTGGTCAGCAGCTTGCCGTCACGGCCTGCGAGCGGCGAGGTGTTCACCCCGAAGGTCACTCGCAGCGTCGGGGCGTCCACGTCAAGCCGTGGGAGTGGCCGCGGGTCGGCCGGATCCGTCAGTGTGTCCCCGATGGTGACCTCTGGCAGGCCCGCCACCGACACGATGTCGCCCGGTCCGGCCTGGGCGATGTCAACCCGGTCGATCCCGTGTGCCGTCTGGAGGGCGGTCACCGAGCCGGTGAGTGCGACGGTCCGGCCGGGCTCCACGACGCCGGCGGTATCGGCGGCTTCTTCGCGGACTACGATTATCCGCTGGCCGGTTCGGATCGTCCCGTTGCGGATGCGGCCAACGGCCATCCGTCCGACGTAGTCATTGGCCGAGAGGTTGGTCACGAGCAGCTGCAGCGGATGCCCGTCGGTGTAGATCGGTGGTGGGGTGACCTCGATCAGCACGTCAAAGAGCGGCCGCAGGTCCGTCCCAGGTTGGGATAGATCACGCGTGGCCGTGCCAGCCTTGGCGTTGGTGTACACCACGGGGAACTCGATCTGGTGCTCATCGGCCCCCAGGTCGATGAAGAGCTCGTACACGTCGTCGAGCACCTGCGCTGGGCGTGCATCGGCGCGGTCGATCTTGTTGAGGTCCACGATGACCGGAAGGTGGCGCTCCATCGCCTTGCGCAGCACGTAGCGGGTCTGGGGCAGCGGGCCCTCCGAGGCGTCGACGAGGAGCAGGACCGCGTCCACCATCAGGAGGGAACGCTCGACCTCGCCGCCGAAGTCGGCGTGGCCGGGAGTGTCCACGATGTTCAGGCGGACTCCCTGGTAGTCCACCGTCGTCTGCTTGGCCATGATCGTGATCCCGCGCTCACGCTCGAGATCCATCGAATCCATGACCCGATCCACGAGCGCCTGGTTGGCGCGGAACGTCCCAGTCTGGCGCAACATGGCGTCGATCAGGGTCGTCTTGCCGTGGTCGACGTGGGCGATGATCGCGACGTTGCGCAGGTCGCTGCGCACCGAGGTGGCCGGGAGCTCAGTGGTTATGGGCACGCCCGAAGCCTACCCGGTCCCCGACAGATCCAATCTTCGTGCTCGGATCAGCTCCCCGGAAGCCGGGAGATGTCCTGGATCGAGATTCGTCCCCGCCACGCTCAGGGACACGACTTGAGCGTGCACAGCGTCCTCTGGCGTCCATCCACACGCCCGGAATCCGCAGGCTAAGGGCTACAGATTGGGGCTACAGCGGACGCTACGCCCCCCCGACCGCCGCGCGGAGCCGCTCCTCGTACCGTGGCCACCTCGGCTACCGTGGATCTTTCTCTAGGACGCAATCGGAGGAACGATTGACCTGATGTCACGAATCTCACGCAGCATCGACATCGCGGCCTCGCCAACGGCCGTGTGGCAAGCGCTTGCCGACGTCGAGCGGTGGCCGACGTGGGCTTCCCAGTTTGAGCGCGTCAAGCGACTTGAAGCAGGTCCGCTGGCCTTGGGGAGCAGGGTGCGCTGCAAGACAACCGACCGGCAAGATACGTCGGACTGGGTGGTGACCGGGTATGAGGATGGGCGCTCGTTCACCTGGGACGCGTCGCTCGCGCCGGGTCTGCATGTCACCGGCGGACACGTAGTCACGGCCGTGGGCGATGGCGCGAACGCCGAGTTCTGGCTGGAGGCCAGCGGCTTGCTCGGCACGCTGCTCGGCCCGGTGCTGCGGCGGAGGATCTTCAGCCGCAACACGAAGTCCGCCACTGAGGGTCTGAAGCGATTCATGGAAGCACCTCGCTGATCAGAACGACGCGGCCGTGGTTGCCGAATGGGTCCCCGACGCCGGGTCAAGACCTCGATCTGCCGGCTCCCGACGCCCACCCAGGCTACCGCGGGTCTCCGGAGGTCGAATCGTCGGCCACCGATCCCAGCCGACGCTATCAAATATCGTTTGGCTGTTCGGCGCATTTACCCCCGCTTCACGTACAGCACGACCTTCACCTTTTCCTCGGCGCTCCAGTCGTGAGATCCGCCCATCGCGGCGATCTCGTAGCCGGCATCGTTCAGCGCTTTCCCGTCTTCGGAAATGAGGGCCTCATCCCCCCATGAGTATTCGCGCAACACCGCCACCGCCTCCCCGCCGTCGGTCGCGGCCGCGAGCTCGGATTTCGGGGTTGGTCCGGTGTCCTGCCGCAGGGTCAGGTCAACGCGCCCGGACCGATAAGACGCGAGGAGCCGCGGCGTCAGCAGGTAAGCGGCCAGCGGCGGAAGCCCGGTCGCCAGCAGCACGACCAAGCCAAAGAGAAGGCGCTCGCTGAAAGGCTCGCTGAAAGACTCGCCTGTCGGTCCGAAGGTCACGAGCAAGGCCAGCCCGATCGGCAGGCCCACCACCTTCCAGAGCCTGGTTCCCCGTCCTCGGCTGTCCCGCGCTAACGCGAAGAGCGCCCCCGCGGTAAGCCCGGTGGCGACGACGATGGCCAACGCAAGCGGTTCGGTTCCTGGCTGGCCGGTCGAATCCTCCTGAGCTGCCGCGCCCAGATACCCAATCACGAGCGCCACGATCGGGCCACCAATGAGGAGTGCCCAGGCGAGTTTGCTGATGAGGCCCGGCTTGCCGGCTCGGCTGCGTCGAACCTTGGTGCCCGGAGGCAATGCCGCGATCGCATCCCGAATTGCTGCGTCATCACCCACCGAGCGAGTCTAGAACCGGGGTCGCCTGCACGCTACCGATCGCCACTGCCGTCGCCGCTCGAGCTGTTCGCGCCGTCAAGGTCGCCCCGGTCTGGAGCGATCTTCGACTGCCGGTGCTTACTGGCCGCTTACCGACCGGGTTTCTCACCTTCCCAGCGGCGTCGCCGCGGCCTACGATCTTCCTCCCCACGGCTGCGCCCGCAGCCCGCCCGTCCCGAGGAGAACTGGCCATGCGTCGTCGAGTCGCGCTATCGGTCAGAGCCGTGCGCTCGGCTCTTGGGCTGCTGCTCGTGGCGGCGCTTGTCGCGGCCTGCGCGACGCCTGAGGCGGGCGGAGACTCAGGGTCGCCGGTGGCGGAACCGTCCCCCAGCGCCTCGGCGAACGTCCCCGAATCCCCGTCAGCGACCGCAGCAGCCAGTGGCTGCAGCGGGAACATGCTGGTCGTGGATTGCTTTGCCCGCGTGACCGTCGACGTGCTCAACGTCCGCACGGGGCCGGGCCTCGATGCACCCCAGCTCGTGCTGCCCCCATTGGGGGATGGGCCACCCCAGGAGGCGCTCGTGGGTCTAACCAGCGGACGCGAGCACGTCTACCTCGTCGACGGGCCTGTTCAGGCCGACGGCCTCGCCTGGTACCAGGTGGGGGTCATGAACACCGAGCACGAGCAGTCGGTTGGGCCGCTGTTCATCGGCTGGGTGGCGAGCGGCGATGGGACCGATCCGTGGCTTGTCCCCGAAGATCCGTGCCCCCCAGCCGGACCGGTCGAACTCGCAGACCTGACCTACGCCCAATTCGACTCGGCATGGGCGATCTACCTCGGTTGCTTCCGCGATCAGGTGCTCACGCTCCGCGGTTGGTTCCCGGTCCTGCCGGCCGAATTTGAGATTCCCTATGACACGGACGGCAGCTGCTTCGCGGAACCGGCGTTCCTGCAGTGCGGTCCGTACAACAAGGACATTCGAACGATTGAGATGAGCTTCTACGACCCGCGGAACACAGAACGCCTGAACTTCACGGTGGACCCCGCCGCAGGCGTGGGGCTACCTGCGCGTGGCCAATGGATCGAGATCACCGGCGCGTTCGACCATCCGGCCTCGCAACAGTGCGGCCCCGACGCTGGGGGCATCCTGGTTTGTCGCGCCGTGTTCGTCGCCACCGACGTTTCGGTCACTGAATAGCTGCCGGAGCCGAGCGCGGACGCCCGACCGCGGCCAGGAGAAGCCGCGCGGGGCAGTCCCGGGATCAATCATCGGCGCGCTCATGGGACGCCGACGTCACCCCAGCCATGCTCGACCGAGCAGCCGAACGTGTGAGCGGTATTGTCGGCGGCTAAAGGGCTACAGATGGGGCTACGGGCCCTCCGGCCGGTCACCGGAGGGCTCTCTTCGTGCTCGGGTCAGCTCCCTGGAAGGCGGGAGATGTCCTGGATCGAGATTCGTCTCAGCCACGCTCAGCGGGTCGGATTGAGCGTGTAGCGCGTCCCCCCATGTCCCGATCCTCCCTCGGAATCCAACGGTTGTGGGGTACAGAATGGGGTACAGGGAAACACTTACGCCGCCCGGTCCACCTCGCGGCGCGGGTCGGCCACCTCCAGGCGCAACCACCGGACAAAGGCCGCGGCTGGGTAGTGCGCCTCGGATTCGTCGGATACCTCGTCGAAGGCCGCCGCGTAGCGCTCCAGGGCGTCGAGCACGTCGACTACTGCCCGGTTGCGGTGCATCCTGTCGTCGGCCACGGTCCCGATTCTACGGCGAGCGGGTCGGCCCGCCGGGCGGGGCTCGTCGTCCTCGGTCATCCGGCCAGAACCTCAGGCGGATCACCAGGGTAATCGTCTACGGTTCTAGCCTCTGCCGAGACCAACCCTCGCATCTTCTCGGCCCAGAACGTCGTTATCTTCCCCCGAGTCTGGAGTCGGTCGACCTCGGCCAGGAACAGCCCGCGCTTGCGCTCGTCATCCAGCTCGCGGGCGAGCCAGGACTGCCAGGCCATGGGTACATCGTCGGCATCGACGATGGGCGCGAAGGTCCGCGGCCAATAACGGTCGCAGCTCTGGCACATCCAGCCGGTCGGGATCCAGCCCGAACCCTTGCGGACATACGTCGTCTGGATGCTGCGGTCGGCCTCGCTGCCGTCGTCGCACTCTAGGTGCCACTGCACAGCGTCAACGTGACCCGTGCCCTCCAGGGCCACCTGGCCCGCCTCGGACTCCCCCGCCAGCGGTTTCATGATCTCCGCCACGCCTTTGCGACCCTCATGCTCGAGGCTGGGGAGGACATGGGCGTCGTGTCCCGGGCCCCTGGGCCACACCACGCTGGCCACCACGGCCGACGTATACGCCCACGTCACGCCGGCCATGCTTCACCGGGCAGCCGAACGGATGAGCGGTATTCTCGGCGACTAAATGGGGTACGGCGTGGGGTACGGAGCCCTCCGGCCGGTCACCGGAGGGCTCATTTCGTGCTCGGGTCAGCTCCCTGGAAGGCGGGAGATGTCCTGGATCGAGATCAGGATGACAAGGGCGATGAGCACCACGAACCCGGTGAAATAGATCAGGGCCTCCCGTTCGGCTGACAGCCGGCGGCGGCGGACAGCCTCGATCAGGAGGATCATCACCCGCCCGCCATCCAGGGGCGGGAAGGGCAGGACGTTCAGGACGGCCAGGTTGACCGATAGCAGGCCGATGAAAAACAGCTGGCTGACCAACGGGGCATCCAGAAGCCTCCCGGTCTGCTGCGCAATGCCGATCGGACCGGCCACGTCGCCGGTCGACGGGGCGAGGCCGAGCATGCCGGCGATGGCCCGCGCCAGTCCACCCGGTATCTCGGCCGCCACGCGGCCCGCGGTGATCGTGCCCTGGGTGAGGGCATCGATCGGCCCATCGGCGGCTGGTGCGCCCATCCGGACGTCATCGGTCTCCCATGCGAACCCGACCGCGCCTTCCCCGGCCCGCTGCTGCTCCTCGGTCAGCACGCGTGGCGTGACCTCGAGGTCGATGGCCTCGCCGTCACGGGTGACCTGCAGGATGACCGGCTCGCCCGCATGGCTGCGGACGTACGCGGTGAGCTCGGTGGACAGCTCGAACGTGCGCCCGTCCGCGCCGGCGATGACATCGCCTTCTTCCAGCACGCCATCTCCGGGGCTGCCCTCCTGGACGCTGACAACGGTCAGCGGACCGTGGTATTCGGGGGTCGGCTGGCTGAATGCCAGGGCGAACAGCAGCGCTCCGGCCACGAAGTTCATGAGGACCCCGGCCAGGAGCACCGCCAGCCGGGTCGGGATCCTTTTCCGGCTCAGCGCGCCCTCCATGACCTTCTTTATGGCCGCCTCGGACAGGCCGCGCTGCCGAAGCCGCTCAACCTCGATCTCGCCGTCCTCGCCGAGGAGGCGGACGAAGCCGCCGAGCGGGATCCAGTTCAACGAGTAGCGGGTGCCGCGGAAGACGACCGACGCGATGCGAGGCGGAAACCCGACGCCGAACTCCTGGACCGCCACGCCGGCCCACTTGGCGACCGCAAAGTGGCCGAGCTCGTGGACCAGGACCAGGACCACGATCAGCGCCAGAAAGGCGAGCAGGGTTGGCAGGACGTCCACTTATTGACCCGCTCCCAGGCCCAGCTCGCCACTCAGCGCGACGCGCACCTCGGCGTCCAGGTCGGCGATCTCCTCCATCGAGGGATCGCCAGCGCTCCCCCACCGGTCGACCGCTCGCTCGAGCGTGGTGGCGATGCCCGGAAACGGCATGGCGCCGGCCAGGAAGGCCGCAACGGCCACCTCGTCGGCCGCGTTGAGCACCGTCCCGCGATTGCCTCCGGCTTCGGCGGCGGCGCGCACCGCGGCGTAGGCCGGGTATCGGGACGGGTCCAGCGGCGCGAAGACGAGAGGCTCCCACGCCTCGGGCGGCGCGCTGCGGGCCGGGCTCGGATGCCGATCCGGATACGACAGCGCGAACTGGATGGGCAGGCGCATGTCGGGCAGGCCGAGCTGGGCCTTGTACGACCCATCGACGAACTCCACCAGGGAGTGCACGACGCTGCCGGGGTGGAGCACGGCGGCGATTCTAGGGTACGGCAGGTCATACAGCCATCGGGCCTCGATGGCCTCGAAGGCCTTGTTGACCAGGGTCGCGGAGTCGATCGTGATCTTGGGCCCCATCTGCCAGGTCGGATGAGCCAGCGCCTCGGCGGGCGTCACGTTTGCCAGATCGTCCGTCGCGCGGTCCCGGAACGGCCCGCCGCTGGCGGTGAGTATGAGACGCGCGACGTCCGCGAGGCGTTCCCCGCGCAGGCACTGCCAGATGGCCGAGTGCTCACTGTCTACGGGCCGCAGCCACTCGAGCGGGTCCTCTCGGTCGGCCAACAGGGCGCGGACGAGGTGGCCGCCGGTCACCAGCGTTTCCTTGTTCGCGAGCGCAACCCGGCGCCCGGCTGTCAGGGCAGCCAGCACCGCGGGAAGGGCGGTCATGCCCGTGGTGGCCACGACCACGATGTCCACACCGTCTGCGGTCGCGAGCTGTTCGAGCCCACCATCCGCCCAGCGGGCCGGGTCGAGATCTGCCGGTCTTCCCTCCGAGGACCAAACCGCTGCGTCAGGCCAGTCGCGGAGCTGCTCCGCCAGCGCATCGCCGGCGTGGCCGGTGGCCAGGGCGACCAGCCGATATCGGTCCGGGGCTGCCCTGATGACCTCGATCGTCTGGGTCCCGATAGATCCGGTCGAGCCGAGCAAGGCGATGCCGGTCACGGCGCGATCCACATGCCTCCGAGCACCACGGCGAAAGCGAGCAGAGTCGGCGCCGCGAACAGGAGCGAGTCCACCCGGTCGAGCATCCCGCCATGGCCCGGGAAGAGATGACCGGAGTCCTTCCGGTCCGCGGCCCGCTTGAGCATCGACTTGGCCAGGTCCCCGGCCTGGGCGATCGCAGCGGTGACGGCTCCAATGAGGAGACCGATGAGCACCGGCAGACCAACCAGGAGCCACCCCAGGGCGGCCGTCACCAGCGCCGCCACCACGATGCCGCCGGCATAGCCCTCGACCGTCTTGCCCGGGCTGACGAGCGGGTGGAGCTTCCGCCGACCCACAGCGCGGCCGACGAAGTAGGCCCCCGTATCGCAGCTCCACACGAGGCCGAACAGGATGAAGAGCCACGCGGTCCCCGCTTCCCACCCGAAGGTGAATAGCGAGCTGGCGGGGGGCGCCAGGTGCCCGACCGCGGCCACCATCGGGCCGAGGAGGCCGAGCCAGGCCACCGCGAACACCGAGCCTATCCATGCCTGCAGACCGATCCGCGGGTCTGCACTGCGCAATGCCGCGCCGGCAAGACCGATGACGGCGAAGACGAAGATCGCCAGGGTCGGACCGAAGGGCGGCAGGACCTGCACGGAGGCGCGCAGGAACAGCGGGAATGCAGTTGCCTGAAGACCGATGAGCGCGCACGCAGCGACCAGCAGACCCGCGGCGTAAGTGGCCGTGCGGGGCACCGCCCAGCCGGCCGCATTGAGCAGGTCGACGGCCTCGCCGAGGGCCAGGGCCACGACCAGGAGAACTCCGAGGCTGAGCCATGGCTCGCGGAACCAGGCGATGGCCAGCACGATCGGGCCCAGGACGATGGCGGTCAGGACGCGGGTCCGAAGCATGCCGTCAGCCCCCGAATCGCCGATGACGCCCCGCGTACTCCTCCAACGCGGCGTCCAGGTCGGCCGGGGTGAAGTCGGGCCACAGACGATCCGACACCACCAGCTCGGCGTACGCGCCCTGCCACAACAGGAAGTTGCTGGTCCGGTGCTCTCCCCCGGTGCGGATGATGAGGTCGGGGTCCGGCTGCCCGGCGGTGTACAGCTGCGCGGCCAGCGCCGGCTCATCGATCTCGATGGCGGGTACTCCGGCTGCGACGAGCGCCCGGACGGCATCGATGATCTCCGACCGCCCCGAGTAGTTGAATGCGATGTTCAACCGCATTCGGGCCCCATCCCGGGTGCGTTCTTCCGCCTCGCGGATGGAGCGCTGCACATCCGACGGTGCCTCGTGCAGCCGGCCGATGACCTGGACCGATACCCCCTCGTCGATGAGCTCATCCGTGTGCTGGCGCACCGCGCTATCCACAAGAGAGAACAGTCCGTTGACCTCCGCCTCGGTCCGGGTCCAGTTCTCGCGGCTGAACACGTACAGGCTGAGGACCTCGATCCCGCAGTCGGGCGCGTGCTTGACGACCGGTCGGATCGCTTCGACGCCCTGGACATGACCGGCGATGCCGGGCAGGCCACGCGCCGCCGCCCAGCGGCGGTTGCCGTCCATGATGATCGCGACGTGACGCGGGCCCTCGGATTCCGACAGGCGGTCAGACCTCCATGATCTCCGTCTCTTTGCGTTCGCCGCGGGCCTCGGCCATCTCGACGAACCCATCGGTGAGCCGCTGGAGATGCTCGAGCTCGCGGCGCTCCTCATCCTCGCCCAGGCTTCCCTCCCGGAGAGCCCGCTTCAGCTCGTCCGCTGCCTCGCGCCGAAAGTTCCGGATCTCGACCCGGGCCTCTTCCAGACGGCGACGCACCTGCCGCACGAGCTCGTGGCGCCGCTCCTCGGACAGCGGTGGCACATGCAGCCGCACCACCGTGCCATCGACGTTCGGCAAGAGGCCGATGTCGCTGCGCGTGATGGCCTTCTCGATGGCGGGCAGCGCCGCGCGGTCCCAGGGTTGGATGACGATGAGATGCGCGTCGGGCGTCGAGATGCCGGCCAGCTGGTTGAGTGGCGTCGACGTTCCGTAGTAATCAACCGCGATCCGCTCGACCAGGGCGGTCGAGGCCCGGCCGGTCCGTATGCCGGCAAAGTCGCGCTCCATGGCCTCTACCGCGCGTTGCATCTTGGGCTCGATCGTGCGCAACGCCTCGTGGCTCACGCCGGCACCTCCTCGCTGATCAGGGTCCCGATCGCCTCCCCGCGCAGGGCGCGCAGGATGTTGCCGTCCACCGTCATGTTGAACACGACGATCGGCATCCGATTGTCCATGGCCAGGCTGACCGCGGTGGCGTCCAGGGCCTGGAGCCGATGGGCCAGCACCTCGGTGTAGCCAATCTGCGCGTAGCGCCGGGCGTCTGGCTCGCGCTCCGGATCGGCGTCATAGACCCCGTCCACGCGGGTGGCCTTCAGAATGACCTGGGCCCCGATCTCCACGGCTCGAAGGGTCGCCGCGGTATCGGTCGTGAAATACGGGTTGCCGGTACCGGCGACCAGGATCACCACCCGGCGCTTCTCCAAGTGCCGGATCGCCCGCCGCCGGATATACGGCTCGCAGATCTCGTTCATGGCGATGGCGCTCATGACCCGGGTTGGCGCCCCGGCCTGTTCCAGTGCGTCCTGCAGGGCCAGCCCGTTCATCACGGTCGCCAGCATGCCCATGTAATCGGCCGTCGACCGATCCATGCCGGCCGAGGCCGCCGCCAGGCCGCGAAAGATGTTGCCGCCACCGACCACGATCGCGACCTGGATCCCGTCGGCATGGGCCTGGGCGGCCTCCCCCGCGATCCGGCGCGCGACCTCGGGATCGATCCCGTACCGGCGCTCGCCCATGAGCGCTTCACCCGACAGCTTGAGCAGCGCCCGTCGGGGCCCGTCCGCGCCAGCCGCCGGCTGCGGGCTCATGCGCCGGGCCGGAGGGGTTCCTGGTCCGAGTCGGGCGCGGTCTCCCCCACGGCCATCCGGGCGAAGCGAGCGACGCGGATGTTCTCCCCCAGCAGGCCGATCTTGTCGGTGATGAGGTCGCCGATGCGCCGATCCGTGCCGCGGTGCGACATCTCAAGGAGGCAGACCGATTCGTACCACTTGTCGAGCTTGCCCT
>DASWJA010000109.1:0-4746 GCA_036397375.1 Candidatus Limnocylindria bacterium | reverse complement strand
CCGGACGCGCCCAGGCGAGCAGGCCGGCCGCCACTGCCACGGTCACCGATCCGAATGCGGCCATCGCGTTGCGGCGGTTCACCCACGCGCCAGCCGCACCTGCGGCCAGGAGTCCGGGCGCCAGCATCACCACGGACGTGGCGGAGTCCAGCTCAGATCCGGGGGCCAGCAGGGCAGCCGCGAGCGCGGTCTCGGCCAGCACGAGGGCCACGATAACGCCCAGCCAACGAGACCGTTCGTCTACCAGCGTCTGGTTTCCGGCCCAGGCCGCGACGGCCAGGCCGGACGCCATGACCAGCAGGGTCAGAGCCAGGCCGCTGTTGGGGAGGGTTGCCGCCGCGGTGGGCCCCGCCAGCGCCAGAGCGGCGCTCCCGGCGGTCAACGCGATGGCGCTCAGGCCGGCCGCGCCGGCCGACAGGCGCCCAGTCCTCACCAACGCATTGAGCAGGGGAATCACCGAAACGGCAGAGCAGAGGGCCACTGCGCTCAGCCCGAGCGTTGCGAGCCAGCCGCTTCCGCCGGCGGGGTCCAGGGTGAGGGGCGGGAACAGGCGCAGCACCACGAGAGCGGCCACGGGGAGCACCAGGGCCAGCCCGGTGCCCACGGACCGCGCGATCGCTGCGGTCAAATCTGATCGGGGCATCTACTCAGCGGTGCGTCTGGTCACCGCGAGTCTGTCAGCCTGGGGATCACCGACAAATAGTACGAACGGCCGCGCCATACTCAGGGCATGGCCTCCAGGTCTCCAGGCGAGCGGTTGCCCAACGAAACGGTCATGACCCGCAGCGCGTTCCTGGCCGCCACCGATGAGCTCATCGCGGAAGGCGACCGCCTGGCCCACGCCCCCGACTGGGACGACTTCCGGGCTTGGCTGCTCGAGTCGGACCGGCTGCTGGAATCGGTCTGGGGTCGGATGGACCGGTATCACCTGGCCTGGCTCAACGTCGGTCGGGATAGGGCCCCGCCCGGCTCGACCCTGGACGAGGCAGGCACGAGCCGCTTCGTCGTCGAGGTGGCGCGCGCCAAGGTGGCGGTCCTGCGTACGATGCGCACCGCGGTGGAGCGCCAGGGCTGGCGACGCCTTGCCGATGATCTCGCGCCACGGGAGACCACGTGACCTACGATCGAACCGGGGGACTGGCCGCCATATTGGCCCACCCCGCCGACGAGGCGTTCACCGGCGCCGGGACGCTGGCCCTGGCCCACGACGCGGGGGAGACGACGCGCCTCCTGATCGTGACCCGTGGCGAGGCCGGGAATCCCGAGCGGATCCCCGACGCCCAGCTGGCCGCCGTGCGCGAGGCGGAGATGATCCGCGCCGCGGAGGCAATCGGGCTCAACGAGGTAACCCTCCTGGACGGCTACCCGGACGGGGCCGTTGCCGCCGAGCCGCAGGAGCGCCTGCTGAGCGAGATCGTCGCCTGGCTGGGGAACCGCCGCCCGGACGTCGTCATCACGTTCGGCGCGCACGGCGTGACCGGCGACCCGGACCACATCGCGGTCGGCAGCGCCGCGCGGTGGGCGGTCGAGCGCCTCGCGAAGGAGGGCATGGCGCCGCACTCGGTTTTCGTCATCGCGCCGGGCTATGGGCCGGGGCCCAACCGATACGACCTCTCCCCGGAGGAGCAGGGCGCGACCCACCGGATCGATATCACCGAGGTGGCGGATCGACGGTTGGCCGTGCTCGAGAGCCACGCTTCACAGGCCGATACCGCCGAAGCGATTGCCGACCTCCGAGCCGCGATCGAGGCCGGCGGGCCGATTTACGAGGCTTTTACCCGCGTCCGCCCCGAGGTCCTGCCTCCCCACCCGAAATACGACACCAGCCTGTTCTAGGTGGCCCTCGGTGGCTCCCTCGCGAATCCCTGCTAATCTGGTCGGGTATGACGATTGATTCGAACCTCGCCAAGGTCGACGAGGTGATGACCGCCCTGTATGACATTCACGATCCGGAGATCGGGATGAGCATCGTGGATCTCGACCTGATCAAGAACGTCGAGATCGGAGCCGATGGCGCCCCGACTGAGATCAAGATGGTCCTCACCACGCCCTTCTGCCCGTGGGCCGGGGACCTGATTCAGGAAGTCAAGCAGAAGACCGAGGACATCGTGGGTCCACCGGTCAAGGTGACCCTGCTGGCCGATCGCTGGGAGCCGCCCCCCGGCCTCTTCTAAGGCGCCTCGTTGAGGGCCATCTAGGTAGGGAGCGGCTCCGACAGGAGCTCGGTGACAAGCCAATACCGATGGCGGCACCCCTCCGGGACGGATTCATCGATCAGCGATTCCACGAAGTCAGTTTGCTGAGGCGGGTATTCGCCACCGCCGACAGTTACCTCGTCTCCCACGGTGACCTGCACCCCGTTCCCGCTGACCGCGATCCCGGCACCCGCGGCGAGAACGACGAAGGTCGATGGCCACAGGGCAAGGAAGCGTTCGTCCGGCGTCACGATCCACGCGCAGCCGTCACGGACGGTGAGAGTTCCGGTCAGGACGGCGGTAGGGCGCTGGGCCATCGGTCCATGGCGGGGCACGAACAGAGCCGGCTGGCAGCTCACGAGCACAGCGATGCCCAGCAGCGCGTACAGCCGGAACGTTTGCATTGCCCGCATTGCGCAATGACGATAGTCGCCGTGGGACTGGTACAGCGCCGGACCGTCGTTCAATTGCCCTTCCATCGTCCTCAACGCGCTCGCGTACCCTCATTGGGACTTCCGGGGCGCACCCGAGGGGCGTTCAGATGGGCGGTCGGTCTTCCCGGCGCTGTACCAACCTCTGTGGGAACACCTGCGGCGGTAGGATCGGGCTGGCATGAAGATCTACACGCGCAAGGGGGACGCCGGTGACACCGGGCTCCTGTTCGGTGGTGCCCGGGTCGGCAAGGGGGGCCCCCGGATCGAGGCTGCCGGCACGGTGGATGAGGCGGTGGCCGCCCTGGGCCTGGCTCGCGCCGGGCTGCCGGCCGCGCATCCTCTCGCCGTCGTTCTAATCCGCCTCCAGAAAGAGCTGTTCGTGGTGGGAGCAGAGGTCGCCACGCATAGGGTTCGGCGGGCACGACTGACGCCGGGGACGAGCCTCGTGACCGAAGCGATGGTGACGGCGCTGGAGCGGGAGATTGACGGCCTGGCCGCCGCCCACCCAATGCCGGTCGAGTTCGTCGTGCCGGGGGAATCCCAGCCGGGCGCCGCGCTGGATCTGGCGCGGTCCGTGACTCGACGTGCAGAACGAAGAGTGGTGGTCCTGGCGGAGGGTGGTGACCTCCCCGACACGCACGTCGTGCGCTACCTCAACCGCCTGGCGGATCTGCTGTTCGTGATGGCCCGCGTCGCTGATGGAGGCTTTCGCCCCGTCCGAGGCGACGGGTAGAATCGCCAGGGCCCCAGTCCATGCCCTCACTCCCGAGGAGACCCGGATGACGCTCACCGCATCCCGTTATCAGATGTTCATCGCCGGGGAGTGGCGTGACGCCGCCACCGGCGAGACGACCGAAGTCATCAACCCTGCCACCGAGCAGAAGATCGCCGACGTCCCAAAGGGCACGACGGCGGACGTGGATGCGGCGGTGGCCGCTGCCCGCGACGCGTTCGAGACGTGGTCCCTCACCACGCCGGCCGAGCGCAGCGGGATGCTCCACAAGTTCGCCGACGCCATCGAGGACCACGCGGACGACCTCGCCCGCGTGGAGTCGGCGAACGTGGGCAAGCCCATGTCGGTGGCCGGGTTCGACGTGGAGTTCAGCGTCGACAACCTGCGCTTCTTCGCCGGCGCGGCCCGGGTGATGGAGGGCAAGGCGGCGGGGGAGTACGTTGCCACCCACACCAGCATGATCCGCCGGGAGCCGGTGGGCGTCATCGGCCAGGTGGCTCCATGGAATTACCCACTGATGATGGCCATCTGGAAGCTGGGCCCTGCCCTGGCGGCCGGCAACACGGTCGTCCTCAAGCCCTCGTCATGGACGCCGCTGACCGCCATCAAGCTCGCGGGACTGGCAGCCGACATCTTCCCCAAGGGCGTCCTCAACGTGGTCATCGGCCCGGGCAAGACCGTTGGCGCCCACCTCATCTCCCACCCCGACGTGGACATGGTGTCGCTCACCGGTGACACGGCCACCGGCCGCGAGATCGCCGCGGCCGCGGCCCAGACCGTCAAGCGCGTCCACCTGGAGCTGGGCGGCAAAGCCCCCGTCCTGGTGTTTGACGACGCCGACCTGGACGCGGTCGCTGAGGGCGTCAAGCTGGCCGGCTTCTTCAACTCTGGCCAGGACTGCACGGCAGCCACTCGCGTCCTCGCGTCCCGCAGCTCGTTCGACGGTCTGCTCGAGCGCCTCGTCCCAGCCATAGACTCGCTCAAGGTGGGCGACCCGGCCTCGGTGGAAGACTACAAGGAAGCCGATCTCGACATGGGGCCCATGGTCAGCCAGGCGCAGCAGGAGCGGGTCATCGGCTTCGTGGACCGGGCCCGTGGCTACGGCGCCGAGGTCGTGGCCGGCGGATCAGCCATCGAGGGGCAGGGCTACTTCTATCGGCCCAGCCTGGTCACCGGCGTCAGCCAGGACAGCGAGATCATCCAGAAAGAGGTCTTCGGCCCAGTCGTCACAATCCAGCACTTCGCCGACGACGAGGAGGGGATCCGCTGGGCCAACGGCGTGCCGTTCGGGCTGGCGGCATCGGTCTGGACCCGTGACATCAAGCGCGCCCTGAATGCGGCGCGGCGGCTGCGGTTCGGGACGGTCTGGATCAACGACCACCTG
>DASWJA010000108.1:0-13567 GCA_036397375.1 Candidatus Limnocylindria bacterium | reverse complement strand
CGTCTGCGGACTCAGTGGCCGCGGATCAGGTCCTCGTTCAGCCGGCCGGCGAGCATGTGCTCGCGGGATTGCTGGCGGTCCACGATGACCCGCACCACCTCGTCCAAGTCGTCGGTGATGGTGGCCAGGTCGAGATCCTCGGGGCTGATCTTCCCCTGCTCCAGGACTGTGCTGACCACCCAGTTCATGAGCCCGCGCCAGTAGTCTCGTCCAATCAGCACCACCGGGAAGTGCTCGATCTTGCCGGTCTGGATCAGGGTCAGGGCCTCGAAGAGCTCGTCCAGGGTGCCCAGCCCGCCCGGGAAGATCACGAACGCCTCGGCGTATTTGACGAACATCGTCTTGCGCACGAAGAAGTAGCGGAACTCGATACCCAGGTCGACATACGGGTTGATGTCCTGCTCGAACGGCAGCTCGATGTTGCAGCCGATGGACAGGCCCCCGGCCTCTTGGGCGCCTCGGTTCGCCGCCTCCATGACGCCCGGGCCGCCGCCGGTGATGACCGCAAAGCCCTCTTTGACCAGGCGGGTGGCCAGCCGTCGGGCCAGCCGATAGTGCGGATCGTTGCGCTTGACCCGGGCCGAGCCAAAGATGCTGACCGCGGGGCCCACCCCGGCGAGCGCGTCGAACCCCTCCACGAACTCGCCCAGGATGCGCAACGCGCGCCAGGTATCGGTGCCCTGGAAATCGGCGCTGACCCGTCGCTGAAGGAGCTCCTGGTCCTCGGTCGGGCGCCGCAGGGGTCCGCGCATGACCAGCGCCCCACTGCGTCTCGGATGGTCCTGCTTCGCCATTCGTCACCTCGCTGGCGCGCCGTTCGTCCTGGCTGGAAGCCCGGCAAGCCGCCACTGATCATGGTACGGTGCCGCTCGACGTCGTAGTCGCGCGGCGCCCCCCGGGTGCCCCGATGTGATCGGCAGCGGCGAGCCGGATCCCGTCATGTGCCCCGAGGATCAATTTGCCGGACCTACTTCGACGCGGAGCCGTCCACGTCATCGTTGTTGCGCTCATCGTTGCCGCGCTGGCCCCCCAGGCGTTAGCGGCCACCCCACCGGACCACGTCACGCAGCAGCTGCTGGCTGCCGTCGAGGTCTCGCCGGCGTCCCTGGTCGCGGTTCGCGGATCTACCTCGCAGCGCACGCTCACCGCGTTCGCTCCGGTGTCGGACAGCGTTCCGCTGGGCGCGGAGCAGTTTCATCCGAACGGCGTGGCGGCGCCCCCCAGCGTGACGATGTCGCCCACCCTCATCGGTAATCCCATCCAGTGGGTCAGCCAGCCGGGCGGGGCGGCGACCATCAGCGGCAAGGCGAGCTGGTACTGCTGCACGCGGGGCTGGGGCGACGCCGCCGTTGTCGCCCTTCCGATCGCCCTGGGCGGGCACTGGTGGGTGCCTCCCGGAGGATTCTCGGTCGTCGTCTGCGCGGAGCGCTGCGCCCGGTTGCCGGTCGGGGATGCCTGTGCGTGCCACTGGGGACAGGTGGGTCAGAAGGTGATCGATCTGTCTCCAGCCGCCTGGGCGGCGATCACCGATAAGGATCGCTGGGTCTACGGGGTCGTGAACGTCACCGTCTATCTGGACTAGCATCCGTCCCGTGATGCAGCCCATGGGGGTCGGTCACGTCGTGCTCAAGGTCCGCGACCTTGATCGGTCGTTGGCGTTCTACCGTGACCTGCTCGGATTCCAGGTGTCGGGCGAGATGAGCAACGTCATGGTCTTCCTGACCGCCACCGGCGAGAACCACCACGACCTGGGGCTGGTGCGGGTCGGCGACCAGGCCCCTTCCCCGGTTCCCATGGCGGTGGGCCTGTACCACGTCGCCATCCGGCTGGCCGACCTGGAGGCGGTCAAGAAGGCCCATCAGCTACTGACCGAGCGGGGTCTCCTGCGCGGAGCGTCCGACCACGGGGTGAGCAAGAGCCTGTACACCGTCGACCCCGACGGGAACGAGATCGAGCTGTATTGCGATGCCCCGCGGGACGAATGGGAGGGGCGAGTCGCCGAGGTCATGACGGTCAAGCCTCTGCGCCTGGATTGAGCCAGGCCGATACACCCGCGCCCCGACGCGGGCGCCGCTGGCGATGGCTCGGGGTGGGACTGGTGGCGGTCTTCGTGGGCTTGATCGCCTGGCCGCCGTCGCGGGTCACGCTCCAGACCCTGGCCCTCATCCCCTCGCTGGTCGAGCTGGGGCCCCAACCCCTGGCCCTGGCGCCCGAGCCAAGCCACCACCTGGTGACCTACCGCGCCGCGGACGGCACGGCGCTGCCCGCCGACCTGTGGCTGCCGTCCACCGCGTCAGCGGAGCACCCGGTCGGGGCGATCATCTTCGTGTCCGGAATCAACGACCAGGGGCGGGCCCACCCCGCCCTGGCGCGGATCGCGGAGGCCCTCGCTCGCGCCGGGGCCGCGGTGTACATCCCCGAGTTGCCCATCTTCTTCGACGTGCGCGTGGAGGCCGGCGAGGTGGGGCGCATCGTGACCGCCTTCCAGGCCCTCGCCCGGCGGCCGGAGGTCGATCCAGAACGGATCGGGATCATGGGCATCTCGGTGGGGGGCAGCCTGTCGCTGATCGCAGCGGCGGATCCGCGCATCGCCGACCAGCTCGACTGGGTTGGCGCGTTCGGCGCCTACGCCGATGCCGGCGAGATCATGGTCAGCGTGATCAGCCACCAGTATCGGCTGGACGGCGAGCTGATCGATTGGGAGCCGACGCTCCTGGTCCGGCAGGTGGTATTCGGGCTGGTCACCGAGCGGGTGACCGATGGGCGGGACCATGGCTACCTGTACGGCGCTTACGACGAGCTGAACAACCAGAACGTCCATCCGCTGCCTGACGCGGACCTGCCCCTCCGCACCGAGGCGGGTCTCGCGGCGGAGGCGCTCCTCCTGTCGGACACGCTGCCCGAGGCGGAGTCCGCTCTGGCCGCGGCGCCGCCCGAGGTGCGAACGCTCCTCGACGACATCAGCCCGCTGGGTTACGTGCGCGGCATCCGGGCTCGCGTGTACCTCATGCATGACACCGGCGACCAGCACATTCCGTACGCGAACTCCCGCGAGCTGGCGGCGGCGATGGAGGCTGCCGGCGTCGACGTCCGGCTCGGCGAGTTCCGGCTGTTCAACCACGTCCAGCCCGATACCAGAGACCTGGCGGCCGCCGTCCCCGAGCTGTGGAGGCTGTTCTGGTACCTGCGCGACGTCGCCGAGGAAACGCTCTGAGGGTGGCGTTCGGCTACCGGATCGAGCTGAGGACCCCGAAACCCACGACCAGGATGAGGCCGATCAGGACCACGGCAATGGCGTAAGTCCGATTCGCCCGCTTGGGCAATGGCTGGTAGGGCCTGCCGCGTCCCCGGCGTCGCGTCATGAGGTCACCACTCCCGGCGGAAGAGAAACGGGGTGGTGAGCGCCTCGCGGCTGCCGACTGATCGGAGCTGCTTGCGGACCCGCTTCAGGAGCCGCCCGTGGTACGTGCCATCCCCGTACGGCTCGTGGAGGCGGGCGACGTCCCATTCGCGGATCCCGGCCACGGCGGACGGGGGCAGGTATCGGTCCAGGATCGGGCGGGCCTCGTCGATGGCGACGAACGTCCGGGCACGTGACGCATTGTCGAGCACGGTCAGCAGGTCCCCGAAGCTGGCGTCCACATCCATCACCAGGGTGGTCAGGCGCTCCATGGAGCCGGGCATGCGCTCGGGCTTGAAGAGACTGGTGAGGAGGGTCTTGCGCTCGGCGGTCGGGAGATCAGCCAGCGCGTCCCGCAGGTTCGGGACCTCTGTCTCCGGGTTGGCCACTGGGACGTCGTAGTCGTACAGCCGCACCATCATCGGTCGGGTCAGGGTAGCCGTTCCGGGGCCGGTACAATCGGCCGCATGTTGCTGGCGGGCAAGAAGGTCCTGGTGACCGGCGTGCTGACCGATGATTCGATTGCGTTTTCGGTCGCTCGCGTGGCCCAGGAGGCGGGGGCCGAGATCGTCCTGACCGGGGTCGGACGCGCGATGAGCCTCACGCAGCGGATCGCGAAGCGGCTCGACCCGGTGCCCGACGTGCTGGAGATGGACGTCAACGACGACGCCCAGATCGCGGCCGTGGCGGCCGACCTGGAGCGGCGCTGGGGGCGGCTCGATGGGCTCCTGCACGCGATCGGGTTCGCGCCCCAGGACGCCATGGGGGGAGGGTTCCTGGATACGCCGTGGGAGAGCGCCGCGGTCACGTTCCAGACCAGCGCGTTCTCGTTGAAGGCTCTGACCGCGGGGATGCTGCCGCTGCTGAAGGTGTCCGGGGCCGCCGGCGGCGCATCGGTCGTGAGCCTGGACTTCGACGCGCGGTTTGCGTGGCCGATCTACGACTGGATGGGCGTGGCCAAGGCGGCCCTGGAATCGATCACCCGCTACCTGGCCCGCGACCTGGGCCAGCATCACATCCGCGTCAACACCGTGTCCGCAGGGCCGATCCGCTCCCTGGCCGGCAAGAACATCCCCGGCTTTGACCTCATCGCCGGGCGATGGGGGGACCGCGCCCCGCTGGGCTGGGACGTAAACGACTCGATGCCGGTCGGGCGCATGGTCTGCTTCCTGCTGAGCGACTGGGCGCCCCTCACCACTGGGGAGCTCATCCACGTGGACGGCGGATTCCACGCCCTGGGCATCGGCGCCGGAGAGAGCTCGGCCGAGGAACCGGCTGGCTAGCGGTCAGGGGTAGGCGCGCAGGATGATGGTGGCGTTGTGGCCCCCGAAACCGAATGAGTTCGACATGGCGGTCCGGACCGCGACCCTGCGCGCCTGGTTGGGGACGTAGTCGAGGTCACACTCCGGATCGGGGTTGTCGTAGTTGATGGTGGGAGGAATGACGCCCTCCCGAATGGCCTGCACGCAGACGACGGCCTCCACGACGCCGGCCGCGCCCAGCATGTGCCCGGTCATGGACTTGGTGGAGCTGATCGGCACCCGAAAGGCGTGGTCGCCCATGGCCAGCTTGATGGCCCTCGTCTCGCTCCGGTCGTTGAGAGGCGTGCTGGTGCCGTGGGCGTTGATGTAGTCGATGTCCTCCGGCGTGAGGCCGGCCTTGGCCATGGCGCGCGACATCGAGCGCGCGGCTCCCCGGCCTTCCGGCTCCGGGGCGCTGACGTGGAACGCATCGGCCGCGTTGCCGTAGCCGATCACTTCGGCCAGTGGGGTCGCCCCGCGCTCCAGCGCGAAGTCGAGACGCTCCAGCACCAGGCCACCCGCGCCCTCGCCAACCACGAACCCGTCGCGGTCCCGCTCGAACGGTCGTGAGGCGTGTGTGGGGTCGTCATTGCGGGTGGACAGCGAGCCGGTGCGGTGGAACGCGGCCAGGGCCAGCGGGGTTACCGGTGCCTCGGTGCCGCCCACCACCATGGCCACCGCGTCGCCGCGCTTGATGATCTCGGCCGCCTCCCCGACCGCGTTGGTGCCGGTGGCGCAGGCCGAGACAACGCAGAAGTTCACCCCGCGCAGCCCGAACTGGATGGCCACCTGCCCTGACGCCATGTCGGGCAGCATGTTGACCGCGGTCAGCGGCGTGACCCGGTCTGGGCCCTGCTCGCGCATGACCCGGGCCGCCTCGTCCAGGCTGGACAGACCGCCGATCCCGGTTCCGATCAGGACCCCGACCTCATCCGCCAGGTCGCCCGCCGGGCGAAGGGCGGCCTGGGCCAGGGCCTGGGTCGAGGTGGCCATCGCAAATTGGATGACCCGATCCGCCCGCCGCGCGTCCTTGGCATCCATCCAGGTGGTGGGGTCAAAGTCGACGACCTCGGCCGCGAACCGGGTTCGGAATCCGGAGGTGTCGAATCGGTCCGAGATCGAGTGGGCGACCGATGTTCCTGCCACCAGGTTGCGCCACAGGGTGGCCACGTCATTGCCGAGCGGGGTGACGGCACCCATCCCGGTGATGACGATCCGCGGTGCGCCGGACGGTTCGGCTGGCATACTCGGGCCCGATTATGGAGCGAGACCGATGAAAGCAGTCATCTTCCGCCGGCGAGGTGGTCCGGAGGTCCTGTCCTACGAAGACGCGCCGGATCCGGTCCCGGCGCCGGACGAGGTCCTGGTGCGGGTCGGCGCCTGCGGGCTCAACCATCTCGACCTCCACGTCCGCGAGGGGAGCCACGGCATGCGCGCCCCCCTGCCGCACATCGGCGGGCTGGAGCCGGCCGGGGAGATCGTCGCCCTCGGGTCAGCGGTCAGTGGCTGGTCGGTCGGGGAGCGGGTCATCGTGCTGGCCTTCACCGCTGACGGGACGTGTTCCTACTGTCGCGAGGGCCGCGAGAACCTGTGCGAGAACCGGGAAGTCATCGGGCTTTCCCGCGACGGGGGATTCGCCGAGTACCTGACCGCGCCGGCCAGCTGCCTGGTGCGGACCCCGGACCGGATCACGGACGCCCAGGCCGCGGCCCTGCCCGCGGCTTTCGGCACCGCGTGGCACATGCTCGTCAGCCGCGCCCAGGTCCAGTCGGGCGAATGGGTGCTGGTCCTGGCCGCCGGCTCGGGAATCGGGAGCGCGGCGATCCAGATCGCTCGCGAGCTGGGCTGCACCGTGATCGCCACCGCCGGCTCAGCGGACAAGCTGGCCAAGGCCCGCGAGCTGGGTGCTGACCACGTCATCAACCACGCGGAGAAACCCCGCTTCGAGCTTGAGGTGATGCGCATCACCGACGGTCGCGGGGTGGACGTTGTGTTCGAGCACATCGGTCCGGCTACCTGGCGCCACAGCCTGGCCAGCCTGCGAACCGGGGGCCGGGTCGTGACCTGCGGCGGGCTGACAGGGCGGATGGCCGAAACGGACCTGTGGAACCTGTTCTGGCGCCAGTTCACGATCCTGGGTTCCATGGGCGCAACCCGGTCCGACATGGCGGGTGTTCTGGACCTCATCCAGGCAGGTCGGGTGGAGGCGGTCATCGACCGCACCTTCCCACTGGCCGAGACGCGGGCCGCCCAGGAGCACCTGGATGCGCGGCGCGCCTTCGGCAAGGTGGTGGTCGTCCCGGGCTAACGCCCGACGACCAACATCGGTCAGCGGGTGCTGTAGGCCTCCGCGCCGAGGAAGTGGAGCGAGACGTAGGTCTCGTCTCCGAGCACCCAGCTGTCGTGGCCGGGGCCGATTTCGAAAATGTCGCCCGGCTGCAGGTCGACGAAGGTGCCATCCGCCATCTCGACGCGGTTGCGGCCGGACAGCACCATCCCCAGGTGTGGGGTCGGGCACAGGCTTTGACCGATCGCCCTGCCGACGTGCTCCGACCATCGCCACCCGGGCTCGTATTCGGCGCGACCAATGGTCATCCCGGCGGCGCGGACGACGTCGAACCGGCCAAGGTCGAAGATGCGCGCCTCGTCAGCGGCCTCGAAGCGAGAGATCCGGATGCCGTTCATGCTGTTCCTCAACTCATTCCACGTACAGGTCCGGGTCGAGCAACCAGGCCAGCTCACCGGCCCCCGGCTCGGGAATGCCGGGGAATTCGACACACACCACGCCGCCGCTCCGCAGCCGGACTGCGCGAGCTCCGGTCAGGACTGCGACGGCCGCCGAGAGGTCCGGCTCGTGGCCCACGAACATCACGCGCCTCGCGTCGCGGTCGGTCGTCAAGGCGCGGGCCATCTCCCCCCAATCGGCTCCTGGCCGGAGGCGGTCATCCGCGATGGGCTCGCGGGCCAGGCCGACGCCCTCCGCGAGCAGTGCCGCGGTCTGGACTGCGCGGGGTAAAGGCGAGCTGATCACCAGGTCGGGGCGCAGGTTCAGCCGGCGCCAGAGGGGGCCCGCCGCGCGAAGCTCGGCCACTCCGACATCGGTCAATTCGCGGGCGTCGTCGGTCGGATCGCCGGCCCGGTACTCCCCGGCCTTTCCGTGGCGCAGGAAGTAGAGAATCACGGCGGGGGAATGGCTTCGGTGCTGAGCTTGGTCATGATTCCGTCGAACGGGTAGAAGCCTGTGAATGTGATCGGCTCCAGCGTAATGGTCTCGCCATTGCCGTCCCAGGTGATCTGCATGGTTGCGGTTCCCCACGTAGTGGTGGGCCCGCCACGAACGGTTGACCAATCCCCACTGACCGTGAAATCGGATGCGATCTCGCCGCGGAAGACCATGGTTCTCCACCCGAGCCCGTCAAATTGGTACTCTTGAGGGGTCTCGGACGTGGCGAATCCACCGACCCACCAGACACACGATCCACTCTGGTAGACGTAGGCGATCGTCTTTCTGTCGGATATCGCCCACGAGCCGTTGAGGTCAATCCTCTCGCCGCTCGGGGTCCGCAGGTCGATATTCGAACAAGCCTGTGGCGCCTCCGCGCTGGCGTCAGGGTCCGCGGACGTTCCCGGCGAACTCGAAGTGCCGAAGCAAGCCGTGGTGACGATGGCCATTGCCACCAGCAGAAGCCAGCTCGGGCGTGGCATCGGGACAGGTTAGTCCGGGAAGGCTTCCGGGCCGCGCTCGGCAAGCTCCCGGGCCTCGGCCTCGGCCTCGGCGTCCTTGGGCGGCAGCCAGCTGAACGGGTAGGCAGGGTCCTCCAGCTCACCGGCCTGGCGGGTGAGGTGGAGCGGATGGAACGTGTCGATCATGACCGCCAGCTCCTCGGTCGCCTCCTTGCCGATGGAGGCCTCCACCGTCCCCGGGTGCGGCCCGTGGGGGATGCCCGCCGGATGGACGGTGAACGAGCTGATGTCCACCCCCCGACGGCTCATGAAGTTGCCGGCCACGTAGTAGATGACCTCGTCGGAGTTGATGTTCGAGTGGTTGTAGGGAGCCGGGATGGCGAGTGGGTGGTAATCGAACTTGCGCGGCACGAACGAGCACACCACGAAGTTCCGGGCCTGGAAGGTCTGGTGCACCGGCGGCGGCTGGTGGATGCGCCCCGTTATCGGCTCGAAGTCCTCGATGTTGAAGGCATACGGGTACAGGAACCCGTCCCAGCCGACCAGGTCGAACGGGTGATGGGTGAAGTGGTAGGCGGTGACCCGGCCGCGGGTCTTGACCTCGACCACGAAGTCGCCGCTCTCGGTATTGGCGTCCATGTCGGCCGGGGGTCGGATGTCGCGCTCCGCATACGGCGAGTGCTCGAGCAGCTGACCGTACTCGTTCCGATACCGGCGCGGCGGCTCGAGGTTGGTCGGGCACTCGAGCCACAGCATGCGCTGAGCCTCGCCCTGGGCGGGGACGACGCGGTAGGTGGTGCCGATGGGGATGACGAGGTAGTCGCCGGGCCGGTAGTCGATCGGGCCGAAGATGGTCTCCAGGGTCCCGTGCCCCTTGTGCACGAACAGCATCTCGTCCGCTTCCCCGTTGCGGTAGAAGCGGGTCATCGCCTCGGCGGGACGCATCACCCCGAACACGACGTCGGCGTTGAAGAACAGCGGAACGCGACCCGTGACCACGTCCCCGCTGGGCTCGACGCCCTTGGTGTCGACCAGGTAGTGCCGGTGGGGCGCGTCCGCCCATGCCTCCAGCACGACGTCACGCACCTTCTCGATCCGGTGGGTGCGGGTGGGCGGCGTGTGGTGGTACAGCAGCGACGCTCGCCCCGTGAAGCCCTCCACCCCGAACAGCTCCTCGGCGTACAGCGAGCCGTCGGGCTTGCGGAACTGGGTGTGGCGCTTGGGCGGCACCTGGCCGCGCTGGAGGTAGAACACGGGCCGGGCTCCTGAGTGGCAGGGTGGGCCCGGTCATTCTATCGGTCCAGGCTTGCGCCTGACCGATACCGCCAGGCGGTTGCTAGGTTGGCGTCACCCTTCGTGCGCGGCGAGCGGCAGGGCGGGGGTTATCGGCCACCGCCGCCAGGATGGCCTTCAGCTCGAACGGGGTCAGCCGCGGGTGCTTGGACACGATGAGGGCCGCCATGGCCGCCACGTGGGGAGCGGCGAAGGAGTTGCCGGTGGCCGCCGTCTCGGTCCCGTCCTTCCACGCGATCGGGACGTCGACTCCCCAGGCCCCGAATTCGACCGGCGGCCTGGGGTTGTAGTACAGGCGCCACGGGTCCGGCTCGGCATGCGCGGCCACCGAGACGACACTGCTGAACAGCGACGGGTACGACGCCACGTTCACGTTGTTGGCGGCGCTGACCAGCATTACGTTCCGGAAATAGGCCTCATCGGCCAGTTCGTGGAAGACCGGATACAGCGCCTCGCTCTTGGAGGACAGGCTCAGGTTCGCGACCTGGACTCCCCGCTCGATGGCCCACGACAGGCCTTCCACGAACGCGGCCCCCTTGCCTTTCAGATCCTCGTTCAGGACCCGGACCGAGACGATCTCGACCTGGGGTGCCAGGCCGACGATGATCCCCGCGCATGCCGTCCCATGGCCGTACAGGTCGGTGGGCTCATCGGGCACGACCTCTGCATCCCCGTTGGTGTCGATGCGGACCGCCACGCTCTCGACCAGCCGGCCCTCGACCCATGGATGGTCGCCCTCGACGCCGCTGTCGATGATGGCCACCCGGACACCCTTGCCGGTGGCCCCGCCCCAGGCCCACGCCCGGTCGATGCGCCGCAGGCCCGCTCGCCGGGCCAGTCGATCGGCCGCCGCGAAGGGCTCGGCCCAGGCGGGAAGGTCCTCGAGGTCGACGGACACGGTCCGGCTACCGCCGGCGGGACCGTCCGCGGCTGGCGGCCGCGTGCGCTGCGACCGCGGCCAGGATGTCGTTGACCAGGCTCATCTCCGACCCGCCGAGTTGACGAAGCCGGGCCACCTGGTCCGCCAGGCGCCAGTACGGCGAGTCGTCCTCCAGGTCCAGGTCCGCCGACGCGGCGCTCACCAGGGCTTCGAGCTGCTCCTCGCTCAGCCCGCCGCCGCCGGCGCGATCGAACGCCGAGCGCAGGAGTCGCGGCAGCTCGCGCTGAGCGCGGGTGACGGCGATGGCCGTTGCGGCCTGGGCCGCGAAGACCCCCAGCAGCTCCATGTCGCGCAGGTCGAACGTGGGCGAGCCCTTCTTGTCGAGGACCTGCAGCACACCGTGCGTGCCGTCGTCATCGCTGAGAGGGACCGCGGCGATGGATCGCGGCACGTAGCCCGTCTTCTCGGCCGTCTGGCGGTCGAAGCGCGGATCGGAGGCCACGTCGGAGAGGGCCAGCGCCTGCCCGGTCGAGAACACGAAGCCGGCGATTCCCTGGCTGGGTTTCACGCTCTTGCCGACCGCGCCCGCGCCCTGCGGGCCGGCCGCGACCCGGAATTCGAGCCGGTCCGGATTGCGCTCGAAGAGGGCGATGGAAGCCGCCTCGGCGTCGAAGAGGCGGACCGTGGCATCGACGATCGACTGGAGGAGCCGCTGCTCCCCGTCGGGATGCAGCCGGCCCGCCACCGCGGCGCGTTCGGCCCCGGCACGGACGATGGCCAGGGCCTGGGCGAGCGACTCCGGAGCTGGGTCCCTGGTCATCGACGCATAGCGTAAGGCGGCGGGGAGAGCCCCGCCGCCTTACCTGCTCGGGAAGCTTGCGTTACCGCTTCTTGGCCGGCGACGACTTCAGGTTGGCCCGCTTGCGCGCGTGGCCCTCGGTGTCGTCATCGGTCTCGCGCTTGCGCGCCTTGGTGATGACCCGCTTGACGGCCTTGACGTTGGCCCGCTTGCGCGCGTGGCCCTCGGTGTCGTCATCGGTCTCGCGCTTGCGCGCCTTGGTGATGACCCGCTTGACGGCCTTGACGTTGGCCCGCGTATGGGCGTGGCCCTCGACGTCGTCATCCCCGGAGACCTTGCCCCGGACTCTGATGTTCTTATCCATGGTTGACTGGTGCCTCCCGATTCTCTTCCGGACCGAATGGCCCGGAATCTCGGGCCTGACGGTAGGTTAGCGTCCCCCGACCTCACGATCACCCCGGTGACAGTCCGGCTGTCAACTGGGTGACACTGGCCGACCAGTTCAGTGGGCGGCTTGCCGCTCCAGCCGTTCGAGGTCCGTGATGACCAGCGTATCGCGGTCGATGCGAATCAGTCCACGTTCGACGAGGTCGCTGAGTAGCCGGTTCACGCTCTGCCGCGTAGCCCCAATCATGGCAGCCAGATCGGACTGTGTGAAGGGCCAATCGAGCGTTGCCTCCAACGTTCCCTTGGGCGTTCGCTGGGGTCCGGGCTCCGCGTCGCGAGCCAGACTCACGAGCCGGCTCGCCAACCGCCCGGCAAGGTCCAGGAAATGCAGCTCCTCGACGTGGCCCGTCAACCGGCGCAGCTCGCCGGCCAGCGATCGGAGCAGGACGTCCCGCAGGCTCGCACTGCGACCGATCTCCTCGAGGAACGTCTCGCGCGGCAGGCTCAGCGTTTCGGTGACCTCCACCGCAGCCGCGGTCGCCGAGCGCGGCGCCCCATCGAGCAGGGCCAGCTCACCGAAGAAGTCGCCAGCGTGGACGGTGGCGATGATCGCCTCCTCCCCCTCGGCCGAGGGCAGCACGATCTTCACCGACCCCGATGAAACGATGTGGAGCGCGTCGCCCGGATCGCCCTGGTGGAAGATCACCTCCCCTCGCCGGAAGCGACGGCGACGCAGGTGGCGCGCCACATCCCGCAGGTCCTCAGGCAGGACCCCCACAAACAGCGGGCATCGGGCCAGCAGGGCCAGGCCCGGATCGTCAGCCATCGGTCACAGTCTCGTCGGTCCGGTCCAGGCGGGCAGACGTCCCACGATGCACATCCAGCAGCCGCGAGGTCAGGCCGGGGCCGGCGCCGACCAGCTCCAGGAAGCGCCCTCCATCGAGGGCGAGCAGGGTCCCGTCGCCGGTGGCGGTGACGGTGGCCGTCCGTGGGACGCCACGCAGCAGCCCGATCTCGCCGAACACGTCGTCCGGGCCGAGGGTCCGCAGGAACCGCGGCGCACCACCCGGGTCCTTGGTCTGGGCGACCTCGAACGTTCCGTCCAGGACGTGGAAGAAGCGGTCAGCCGGGTCGCCCTGGCGCACGACGACCTGGCCTGGCGTCACGCGCAAGCGAGTCAGGTGGCGGGCAGCCTGCTCCAACGCGGCGGGGGCCAGCCCATCGAACAGCGGAATGCGGACGAACCGCTCGGCGCCCGGGTCCATCTCCGACGCCGCGGACCTCCCCACCAGGATCGTCCCGACCAAGGTGGCGACAACCATGGTGATCCCGAATCCGAGCAGGACCACGACCGGACCGGTCGCGGCGGCCAGGATGGGCGCCAGGAACGCGCCCAGCGCATAGGCCGATACGGTCAGCGTGTCCATGGCGCCGATGGTTCGCCCTCGGATCGAGTCGGGGACCGCCCGCTGGAAAATCGTGGTCGCCACCACCTCGAGCAAGAGCATGCCGGCAGTGGCAACCGCCATCGCGGCAATGGCCGCCAGCAGGACCGTCGACTGTCCGACCAGGATGACCCCCACGCCGAGCGTCACCCCGCCGACTGCCAGCGGGATCTCGAGTCGTCGACGGAGCGTCATCGGCCCCGCGATGACGGCACCGATGAGCCCCCCGAGCCCGATGGCGGCATTCAGCCAGCCCGTTCCCGCATCGCCTGCGCCGAGGACCTCGACCGCGATGACCACGGTCAGCACGGCCAGCCCTCCGGACACGAAGCCGTCGAACAGGTTGATCACGCCCAGGCCTGACAGGGGTCGGATGAC
>DASWJA010000107.1:0-2607 GCA_036397375.1 Candidatus Limnocylindria bacterium | reverse complement strand
CCCGGCCGCGGGAACGCACCCAACCCACCGGTCGGCAGGGGGAACGCGTCCGTCCCATCCGCCACGACGCCCAGCGCGTTGACCAGGTCCGGAATGACCGATGGGTCAGTGGCGCCCAGGAAGGCGATCGTCACGTGCCAGCCGTCCGGATCGGTCCAGCGCAGGTCTGGGGCATTCTGGCGGGCGCGCCACAGCTCCACGGAGGTCTCCAGATCGGTCCGCAACGTGGGTCCAACCGGCACCCCCACGAAGCAGCGCCACGCCTCCCGCACGAATCCGTGCCCAATCCCGGGTTTCAGTCGCGGGTTTCAGTCGCGGCCGCGGGGAGCTGACGCCAGGCGGGCGTCCACCATGGGCAGCAGCTCGTCGAGCGTGCGAAAGACCGGCACGTCGTCCGGCGGCGGCTGGTGGCGACCTCGCCGGTCCAGGAGAACCGGCTCAATCCCGACTCCGCGGGCTCCGGCCACGTCGGCGTGGAGATGATCACCCACGTGGATGACCGATTCGGGCGGCACCCCCGCCTTGTCCAGCGCCCATTGAAAGATGCCCGGGTGCGGCTTGTCGAAGCCGATCCGCGCGCTGGCCGCCACGAAGTCCAGGTGGCGGCCCAGGTCCAGCGCGTCGAGCAGCTCGGGGAGCTGCCAAGCCCAGTTGGACACCACACCCAGGACCAGGCCTCGGGCCGTCAGCTGGGGCAGGACCTCCCACACGTCGGGGAAGACGTGCCACGTGGCGGGTTCCATGAAGAGACTCGCCAGGTGGCGGAAGAACTCCTCGGGCAGCGGCGCAAGACCGATCTCGTCGAAGGCCACCTGGTCCATCTCCACCAATCGGCGGTGGCTGGCGTCCGCGCTGGGGACCAGGCTGCCGTCGAAGCCGTACCCGCCCCCGCGGTATGCGCGCCGCAGGGATGTTTCGAGCGCGGGCATGTCGACCGTCACCCCGAAATCGGCGAACGCCCGGGCGTACACGTGCTCCCAGGTCGGGTCGGGATGCATGAGCGTTTCGCCGACGTCAAGGAAGACCGCGCGCAGGGGCGGGCGCTTCGGGATGGAGTTCGCCATGGGGCTAGAGCCTAGCGCGTGGGCCGGAGTTGGCGTCGTCCGGCCGGTGAGTCAGGCCGCGCCGGTCGCCATCTTGCCCAGGATCGCGTAGATCTCCGTTCGGTAGCGGATCCCCGATGTGTGGCGGGACAGCCAGCGTACGTAATCCGGATCCTGGCGGGCAAGGTCGCGCAGGGTCCAGCCGGCGTACCGGCCGAATGTGAGCCGAGAGCCGGCAGCCGTGGAACGCGGGGGCGGCGGCGGCGCGCCGCCGGACGAAGCCGGTTGGATCGTCGTGCCGGAAGCGCGGCGGCGGGCGGCGTCGTGCCGGGCCCGCTTCGTCGGATCCCGCACCAGCGCGTAGGCCTGGTTCAGTTCGGACATGCGGCGGGCGGCGAACTGGGTCGCGTCCCGATCGGGGTGATATTTCAGGGCCAGGGCGCGATACGCGCTGTGCAGGACCTCGTCCTCGCAATCGGGCGCGACCTGCAGTACCCGGTACGCGTCCATGGCGCGGTGGCGGCTCTACTCGGTGTAGAGCCGCTCTTCGATCAGCTTCTCGGCCGTGATCCGGCCGTTCGGATCAAAGCAGCTGTATTGGAAGAGCTTCTGCCACTCCAGGTCGATGTTGTCCTGACCGCCCCGGTTCTTCTCGATGGTGGCCACCACCCAGTCGCGGTAGCGCTGGGCCTGGTATGGGTTGAACTCGATGTTCACCTTGGCCACGATGCTGTACTTGTCGTTCAGGATCAGGATGATGTCGGCCTCGTAGTTGATGGCGCTGCTGCCGCGCAGGTGATGGTTGCGCAGGCGCTTGGCCTTGAGGCCTTCGCGATCGGCGGCCACGATGGCCACCACCGGGATCTCGCAGGCCAGGGCGATGTCCTTGAGCCCGTTGACGACCCGCGTCACCTTCTCGGTCTCATCCGCCGGCTCGGGGATGACAGGGACCTTTTGGAGGTAGTCCACGAACAGAACCAGCCGCCGCTCATCGCCGCCACGACGCGTTTCGACCAGGGCCCGGAGATTGTCGACCGTGCTGTCGGTGGCGGTGCCACGCATGAGGTACATCGAGTTCCCATAGCGCGCGATCCGTTCCAGGCTCGGGCGCAGGCGCGGGTTGGCGCCCAGCTTGGCCGCCTGGCCCGCCTCGGCGGCCGCTTCGAAAGTCGACAGCACCTCCTGGCGGACCTCCTGGATCTTCACGGCGCCGGTCTTCTTGGGCAGCGCGGCGAGCGCGGACTCCATGGCGATCATGCGCTGGACGAGGTAGTCCTCCTCGTGCTCGAAGCACACGTACAGCACGCTGGCCTGCCCGGAGGCCGCCATGTTGCGCGCCATCTGGAGAGCCAGGGTGGTCTTGCCCGATCCCTGGGCCCCGCCAATCAGCATCAGCTCCCCGGCCCGCAGCCCGCCGCCGATGGCCTTGTCGAACGGCACGAATCCGGTGGCGATGGGTTGAAGATCGCTGACCCGGCCCTCGGCCACTCGTTCATTGAGGTTGGTGAGGACCTCCAGCGCGGTGCGCGGGTCGAGCCCGGAGCCGTCGGTCTCGAGCTTCCAG
>DASWJA010000106.1:0-10034 GCA_036397375.1 Candidatus Limnocylindria bacterium | reverse complement strand
GCGTGATCGGCGGTCACGACGTCCATGATCACCCCGCCGGCGAGCATGCGCGCCAGCCCGACCTTGGTCGCCCAGGTCGAGGTTTGGGTGCCGTCGTGGGTGGTTGGCTCGGTGGTCGTCATCAGGCCCGCATTGTACTCGCGGCCCCTCGAGGATCCGATCGGTGGGCCTGGCTGCCGGGCCTCGTTGGCGGCTCGGCTATCATCGCGCCCACGGAGGCGCGGATTGCTCAACGCACCGGTCCTGGTTCTCAACCAGAATTACGAGGCCCTCAACGTCTGCGACATCAGGCGCGCCTTCCGGCTGCTCGGCGCCGAGAAGGCGGAGCTGATCGCCCGCAACCACCAGGTGATCCACACCGTCAGTCGCGCATTTGATGCGCCATCGGTCATTCGCCTGGTGTACCTCGTCCGCCGGCCCCAGCCGCGGGTCAAGCTTTCGCGGCGCGAGGTGTTCGCCCGAGACCGCCACACCTGCCAGTACTGCGGCACCGGCACCCACGACCTGACGATCGACCACGTCGTACCGCGGCACCGCGGCGGCCGGCACGAGTGGGAGAACCTGGTCGCCGCCTGCCGTCGTTGCAACCATCGCAAGGGCTCCAAGACCCTGGCCGAGTCGCGGATGGCCCTGCGCCGCGAGCCGCGCGCCCCGCGCGCCGACGCGCGCTACCTGTATGGCTCCTACCTGACCGATGAGCGGAACGACGCCTGGCGCACGTTCCTGTTCCTGGACGAGCCCAAGCCACGGAACTGAGGCTCCCCGCCCCGGTCACCGCCGTCCTGGGTGACCTGGCCGCCGCCGGTCACGAGGCCGCGCTGGTCGGGGGCTGCGTGCGCGACCTGGTGCGCGGGGTCGAGCCCGACGACTGGGACGTAGCCACCTCCGCTCCGCCGGACGTGGTGGCCGCGCTGTTTCCCGACTCCACCTGGATCAACCCGTACGGGACCGTCACCGTCCGATCCGGACCGATGGCGGTGGAGGTCACGACCTACCGCACCGAAGCGGGGTACCGCGACGCGCGCCACCCCACGGCGGTGCGGTGGGGGACGCGGCTCGAGGACGACCTGGAGCGCCGCGACTTCACGATCAACGCCATGGCGTGGGTGCCCGACGACCTCCCCGCCGGGCGCGGCCACCTGGTCGATCCGTACGGCGGGCAGTCGGACCTGGCCGCCGGCGTCCTGCGCGCGGTGGGGGACCCGGAGCAGCGCTTCACCGAGGACGCACTGCGCCTCCTGCGGGCCGTGCGGTTCGCCACCACCCTCGGCCTGCGCCTGGACCCCGCCACCCAGGCCGCCGCGACGCGGCTGGCTCCCGCCGCGGAGCAGCTCTCCGGGGAGCGGGTGCGCGACGAGCTGCTCCGGCTCCTGGCCGCGGAGGAGCCATCCCGCGGGTTCTTCCTCATGGAGCGGCTGCGGCTGCTGGGCGTGGTGCTCCCCGAGCTGGCGGCCCTGCGGGGCGTGGAGCAGGGCAAGGTCCTGCGCGGCGACGCGCTGGACCACTCGCTGCGGGCCATGGAGGCGCTGCCGGCCGCGGACCCGGTCCTGCGGCTGGCCGGGCTGCTCCACGACGTGGGCAAGGCGCCCACGGCGTCCGGCGGCCATTTCATCGGCCACGAGGCGGTCGGCGCGGACCTCGTCGAGCGGCGCTTGCGGGACCTCGCCTTCCCCCGCGCCGAGATCGATCGCGTCACCCACCTGGTGCGTCACCACCTCATCCACTACACGTCCGACTGGTCCGATGCCGCCGTGCGCCGCTTCCTGCGCCGCATCGGCGCCGGCCAGCCGCTGGACGATCTGCTCGCGTTACGCCGCGCCGACACCGCCGCGTCGGCCGGGCCGGGGGCCGGCGACGCCGGCGCGGACGAGCTGGAGCGACGCCTGGCCGCACTCCGGGGTGCCGCGGTCCTGTCGGTCCACGAGCTGGCCGTTGGCGGAGACGACCTCATCGCTGAGCTGGGCCTGGCGCCCGGCCCCGAAATCGGCCGCCTGCTGGACGGTCTGCTGCAGGCCGTTCTGGACGTCCCGGCCCGCAACAACCGGGACACGCTATTGCGGTTGGCCCGCGAGTGGCTCGCGACCGGGGAGGCTGGTGCGTCGACGCACCACAACACCGGCCCGGGTGCTTCGGAATCGGCCTAGGCCACTGCTACAATCGGCGACCCGGACCCATGGGAGGAGCCCTTCCCCGCATGAGCGTCAGTGCCCGACGGGCTGCCCTGCCCGTTCATCGGTCTGTCAGCTAGGTTGACCGCGTGCGGATCCTGGTCGTCGGTGGCGCCGGCTACGTGGGCTCGACCAGCGTCGAGACCTTCATCGAGGCCGGCCACGACGTCACCGTCTACGACAACCTGAAGAGCGGACACCGCGACGCGGTGGTTCGCGACGCCCGCCTGGTGGTGGGCAGCCTGAGCGACCAGAACCGGGTCGAGCGCGTCCTCCGCGAGCACCGGATCCAGGCCGTTCTCCATTGCGCCGCTCGCTCCCTGGTCAGCGAGTCGATGGAAAAGCCGGAGCTGTACTACCGCGAGAACGTGTCGAACGGCGTGAAGCTGCTGGAGGCGCTGCGCGAGCGGCGCGTGAACCGGGTCGTGTTCTCGTCGACGGCCGCGGTGTACGGCGAGCCCAAGCGGGTTCCGATTGCGGAGGCGGACAGGACCGAGCCGATCAACCCCTACGGCGAGACGAAGCTGGCGTTCGAGGGCGCCATGCGCTGGTATGCCGCCTGCCATGGCTTTCGCGCCATCAGCCTGCGGTACTTCAACTGCGCCGGCGCCACCGAGCGCAATGGAGAGGACCACGACCCGGAGACCCACCTCATCCCGCTGGTGCTCAAGGTGGCCGCCGGCGAGCTGCCCGACGTGCGGATCTTCGGCCAGGACTACAACACCCCCGACGGGACGTGCATCCGCGACTTCATCCACGTGCGAGACCTGGCCTCCGCTCACCTGCTGGCCCTGGAGGCGACCGGCGAGGCGGAGCCCTCGTTCGAGGTCTACAACCTCGGCTCGGCAGCGGGGTTCTCGGTTCGCGAGGTCATCGAGGCCGCCCGCAAGGTGACCGGCCGTGCCATCCCGGCCCGCGTCGTCAAGCGAAGGCTCGGCGACCCGCCGCGGCTGGTGGCGTCCTCGCGTCGCGCGCGCCGCGACCTCGGCTGGCAGCCACGCGAGTCGTCGCTGGAGCAGATGCTGGCCGATGCCTGGGCCTGGAAGCTGTCCCATCCGACCGGCTACGCCAAGCGCAAGCCGCGCGCCCCGCGCCATCGCGGGCGGGGAGGTGCGGACCAGTCGTCTGATGGTGTGGCGGCCGCGGACGCCGGACCGACCGCTCCCGTCGAGCGGGTGGCGACCCGGGTCAGCTACTAGGCGGAGCCGTCTCGGCCACCTCAGCGGCCGCGGCTGCTTCGACCGCAGCCCGAGCCTCGGCCGCCTCGGCGGCGCATCGGCGGCACACGCCGTAGAAGTCCATCCTCGCGTCCTCGATCTCGAATCCCAGCTCGCGTCGCGCGCGCCGGCTGATCTCGGCCACCAGCTCCTCCCCGACCTCCTCAACCGTGCCACACACGCGGCACGCCAGGTGGTGGTGATGGGCCGGCCGACAGGCGACGTAGGCGTACACGTGGCCGTCGCGCTCCAGCCGTCGGGCCAGGCCGGCCTCGGTCAGAGCCTCCAGGGTCCGGAACACGGTCGCGCGGCCCAGGTTGCGGTGGCGGGGGCGCATCCGCTCCCACAGCTCCTGGGCCGTGACCTGGTGGCGCGCGGAGGACAGGGCGGCGGCCACGGCCAGCCGTTGGGTGGTGACGCGTTGGCCCGCCAGCCGCAGCCGGCGCGCGGTGGCGGCACTCACAGTTGCGCTTCCAGCCCCCAGGTCATGCCCATGATCGCCGCCACTCCGACCAGCGTGGCCACGATCACCCAGCGCGACCCTTCATTGCGGTGCGCTTCGGGTAGGAGCTCGGCAGCGCCGACGTACAGGAAGAAGCCGGCGAAGGTGGCCAGCAGGGCGCCCAGAATCGGATCAGGGATCGGGATCACCGCGGTCACCGCAGCGCCCAGCACCGGTGCGAGGCTCACCACGAAGACCCAGCGCATGGCCGAGGACTGCGGTACGCGGCTGGCGAGCAGGAGGCTCACGATGCCGATCCCGTCGCTGAAGCGATGGATGACGACGACCAGGCTGACGACGAGGCCGAGCTCCGGGCTGGCCTGGAACGCTGCCGCCATGGCCACCCCGTCGAGGAGGCTGTGGACCGACATCGCACTGGCGCCGATCAGGCCCACGTGGCGGTGGGCCGTGTCGTCGTGATGGAGCTCGGTTGCCGTCTCGTGGCCGACGTGCACCAGCGTCACCTTCTCGATCACGTAGAAAGCGAGGAAGCCCACCGCCGCGAACAGCATCGCCAGGTCCGTGGCCCCCGCCACCAATTCCACCGATTCGGGCAGCAAGTCGAAAAACGCGGCTCCGATGCGGATCCCGGCCCCGACCGCGATGACGTACCCCACCTGCCGGACGAGGCGCAACGCCATCACCCCGCCGCCCAGGGCAGACAGGACGGCGGTGGCCGACATGGCGACCAGGAGGGGTGTCATACCTGAGACGCAGTATCAACGCGCGGTGGGCCGCCGTCAAGGCGCGTGGAGCGCCCGTGCTACGATCCGAGCAACCGATCAACAATCTGCTGGAGCCACTGCTTGCCGCCAACCCCGACCACGCCCCGTCGCCGAACGCGTCGCCGCGCGCCGGTCCCGCCGCACACCGACGGCCGCCAGCCCACCGCCGAACCGACTGCCGAACCCCTATCCGCGCTGACTGCGGCCGTGATGGCCGCTGCGGCCGGGTATCGGTTCGGGGACATCGAGGTCCCGGTCACCATCGCCCGCGCGCTGGAGCAGATGGGCTACGTCACCCCCACCGAGGTCCAGGCCCGTGCCATTCCGCCCCTCCGGGCTGGCCACGACCTTATCGGTCAGGCGCAGACCGGGACGGGCAAGACGGCCGCGTTCGGGATCCCCATCGTCGAGCACGTGGACCCGGGCTCGAAATCGGTCCAGGCCCTGATCCTGACCCCCACCCGGGAGCTGTGCCAGCAGGTCACCGCCGAGATCGCCCGCATCGGGCGCTTCCGGAACGTCAAGACGGTGGCCATCTACGGTGGAGCGGCCATGGACCGCCAGATCACCGCCCTCCAGCGCGGAGCGCAGGTCGTGATCGGCACCCCGGGACGCGTTCTCGACCTTATCCGTCGAGGGGAGCTGCGCCTGGAATCGGTGCGGACCGTGATCCTCGACGAGGCTGACCGGATGCTGGACATGGGCTTCATCGTGGACGTGGAGACGATCCTGGCCCGCTGCCCGCGTCAACGCCAGACGGCGCTGTTCAGCGCCACCATGCCGTACGCCATCCTCCGCATCTGCGATCGGTTCATGCGTCGCGACGCGGACCACATCGCGGTCCGTCCCGAGCTGAAGATGGTCGAGACGGTCCGCCAGATGGTCTACTTCGTGGCCGAGCAGGACAAGGTGGCGGCCCTGGTTGAGCTGGCGGACGGGTTCGGGTTCGATCGGCTCCTCATCTTCCGCCATACCCAGATCGGCGTGGATCGTCTCACCGCCTCGCTCAAACGGCGCGGCAGGAACGCGGCCGCCCTCCACGGCGGCCTGTCCCAGCGAGAGCGGGAGAAGACGTTGGCCGCATTTAAGGCGGGCGATATCCAGTTCCTGGTGGCCACCAACGTCGCCAGTCGCGGGCTGGACATCACCGACCTGCCGTACGTCTTGAGCTACGACATCCCCGAGGACGCGGACACCTACGTCCACCGGGTGGGTCGCACGGCGCGGATGGGACGCACCGGGACCGCCATCACGTTTGTCGCCGAGTGGGATCTCGATGCGTGGCAGGCCATCCGGTCCGAGGTGGGCATGGAGGTCGAAGAGGGGGAGCTCGGCCTGTACCGATGACCGACCAGCCCGTGGGCGACGAGCCGATCCGCCCCCAGCTCGCCACTGAGGCGAGCGTCGGGATCAACAGCCCGCATTGGTCGTTCGAGCCGTACTGGATCGGGGAACGGCTGCTCGCTCGCATCGCGGAAGGCGAAATTCGACTGACCGATGCCGGCGGACACGCCGTCGACGAGTTCTACCGCGACCTGGCCGAGGTGCTGCGGACGTCGGTCGACGCCGACCAGGCGGTGCTGGACGGGATCTGGACCGCGCAGCCGTTCCTGGGGCGTGGATCGGCGGCCGAACGCTGGTCCGAAGCCCTGGCCGACGAGGCCGGCGATCTGCCCGAGGACGGACCCGATCCTGCCGAGCTGGAGAAGCGCCGCGCGTTCGTGGTCGTCGACCTCATCGAGCTGGACGGGCAGTTCCTGGGGGAGCACCCGTACCAGGAACGCCGCCGCCTCCTGTCGGGCGTCGTCAGCGAGAGTGTTCGGCTGCGGGTCACGCCCTCGATCAAGATGCCGCTCCGGTCGTGGTTCCACGCCTGGCAGGAGAACGGATTCAGCCGCGCGGTGGCCAAGCACGCCAACTCGCGCTACCGGCCCGGGACGTCGAACGACGACTGGATCATCATCACCATCGACCCAGGCCGGCACCCCGGCGTGACCGGCCTGTTCTGGAAGGGACGCAAGAAGCGCGAGATCACCCGGTGAGCGTCGCCTCCGCCCTCGATGCGCGCGGTCGGGCCGCGGTGCGGGGGGTCGGCCAGGCGGATCTCATGGTCGGGATCCCCAGCTTCGGCAACGCCGACACCATCGGCTACGTCGTGCGGGCCGCGATGGCCGGCATGGTCCAGTACTTCCCGGAGTTGAAGCCGGTCCTGGTCAACGCCGACGGCGGATCCCCCGACGACACGCCACGGGTGGCGGTCAGCACCGAGAGCCCCGCCTACCTCGAGAAGATGATCCTGGTCCGGCCGCCGCATCGGCTGCGGCGGGTCGCGGTCACCTACCGCGGGCCCAGCGGCAAGGGGTCCGCCGTTCGGGCGCTGTTGGAGGTCGCCCGCGAGCTGAAGGTCGAGGCCCTGGTCCTGGTCGACTCCGACCTGCGGAGCATCGTGCCCGAGTGGATCGAGCTGCTGGCCGGTCCGATCCTGAAGGGCGGCTACGACTACGTGGCCCCGCTGTACGCGCGCCACAAGTTCGACGGGACCATCACCAACCAGATCGCCTACCCCCTGACGCGGACCCTGTATGGGCGGCGGATGCGCCAGCCGATCGGGGGGGAGTTCGCCTTCAGCCGCGACCTGGTCAACGCCCTGCTGGAACTCGACGACTGGGACGAGGCAACGGCGAAGTTCGGGATCGACATCTGGATGACACACCACGCCCTGGCGGCCGGGTTTGCGGTGTGCCAGACCAGGCTGGGGGCCAAGATCCACGACCCCAAGGATCCCGCCTCCGACCTGGGACCCATGTTCCGGCAGGTGGTCGGCACCCTGTTCCGGCTGGCTGGCTCGATGTCCGAGGCGTGGCGCCCCGTCCGCGGCTCGCAGCCGGTTCCCGAGTACGGCTTCGAGCGGGTGGTGCTGCCGGAGCCGATATCGGTCAACCAGGCCAAGCTGGTCGACGCCTTCGAGACCGCGCGCCTGGCCCAGCGCCAGGTGTGGAAGCGGACCCTGGCCGGGGAGCAGCTGGAACGGGTGCAGGCGCTGACTGCCGAGGATCCTGCGGCCTTTACGTTCCCCTCCGAGCTGTGGATCCGCTGCCTGTATGACGCGTTGCTCGCCTTCCAACGGCCGGGCATCGACCGCGAAGCGCTGCTGGCGGGGCTGACCGGGCTGTACTTCGGGCGCACCGCGGGCTTCTTCAACGAGGCGCGTGAGATGACCGATGAGCAGGCCGAGCGGCTGGTCGAGAGCCAGGCCCGCGAGTTCGAGGACCTCAAGCCGTGGCTGGTGCGCGCCTGGCAGGCGCAGTCGGCCGGGGGGATGGTCGGGGGGCCGGGCTGATGGCCCGCCGGCGTGGTCCGTATCGGGTCCTCATGCCGCTTGCCAACCCGCGCACCGCGCGTGACCTGATCCGCATCGGTTCCCACCTCGCGCACCGGCGGCCGACCGAGATCACCGCCCTGGGCATCGTGGAGGTCCCCGAGGGCGTGTCGTTGGCGGAGGGCGCCAGCCGCGCGCGCCTGGCCCGCCGCCTGCTCCAGCGGGTGCCTGACTTCCGGGACGACGCGTCGGTCGAGGTCCATACCGCGGTCCGCATCGGCCGCCAGGCGTCGGAGGGGATCGTGGAGGCGGTCGCCGAGATCGGGGCCGACCTGGTGGTCTTCGGCTGGGGCGGCCCGCCACCGACCGGCCTGCGGCACGCGGTCTTCTCGACCACCATTGACCAGGTCGCCCGTGAGGCCCCATGCGACATCGCCGTCGTCAAGCAGCGCGCACTGGGAACCGTCCGCTCCATCCTGGTCCCGGTTCGGGGCGGCCCGAATGCCGAGCTGGCGCTCTCGCTGGCCACCGACCTGGCGCGCGGCTTCGGCGCGGAGCTGGTCGTCCTCCACGTGGTCCCGCCCGAAGGGGGCTCGGCTGCGCTCGACGACGAGCGGGCGGCCCTCGGCCGCCTGGTCAAGGGCAATACCCGAGGCGTCAAGGTCCGCCAGCTGCTGGTCGAGGCGCCAACCGTGCGGGGCGCCATCCTGAAGGAGGCCGCGAACCACGACCTGGTCGTGGTCGGGGCCTCGGCCCAGCCGACCGGAGCCGGATCGGGCCGGCGCCTGTTCGGGCGGCTGGCGGAGACAGTGGCCAGCCGTGCCAAGCCGACGGTGATGGTGGTCAAGACCCGCGAACCGTTCACCGCGGTCACCTTCGAGCATCTGCGGGCCGAGATGGGCAGCCTGCCCGCCGCGGACGCGGCGATCGAGCAGAGCCGCAGCCTGCCGAGCGTGGTCGACCGTTGGTTTGCCGAGAACACGTTCGACACCAGCGAATTTCGAGACCTCAAGCGCCTGGTGGACCTCAAGGAGCGCCAGGGCCTGACCATCAGCGTGGGACTGCCGACCCTCAACGAGGAGAAGACCATCGGGCTTGTCATCCGTCGGATTCGCAATGCGCTCATGGACCGCGTGCCGTTGGTGGACGAGCTGCTCGTCATCGACTCGGCCTCGACCGATCGGACGGTGGAGATCGCCCGCGAGCTGGGAGCCCCCGTGCGCCAGCATGAGACGATCCTCCCGGAGCTGGGCAGCCACGTCGGCAAGGGCGAGGCGCTGTGGAAGAGCCTGTACGAGCTGCGCGGGGACATCGTGGTCTGGGTCGACACCGACATCCGCAACATCCAGCCTCGCTTCGTGTACGGCCTGCTGGGCCCGCTCCTGCGCGAGTCGCGGATCCACTACGTGAAGGGCTTCTACCAGCGGCCCCTCGCGGCGGGAGGACGCCGGCATCCCGACGAGGGCGGACGGGTCACCGAGCTCACCGCGCGGCCGCTCATCAATCTCTTCTTCCCTGAGCTGTCCGGGATCATCCAGCCCCTGGCTGGCGAGTACGCCGGGCGGCGAGAGTTGCTCGAGTCGGTCCCGTTTTTCACCGGCTACGCGGTCGAGATCGGGCTGCTCATCGACATCCTGGACCGCGTCGGCCTGTCGGGGATCGGCCAGGTCGACCTCGAACGCCGGATCCATCGGAACCAATCGCTGGTGGACCTGTCGCGGATGGCCTTCGTCATCCTCAAAGCCGGCATCACCAAGCTCGAGGAGCGGCAGCGCATCGAGCTGCTGACCGATATGGGCGAGCGCATGAAGCAGATCCGCCAGGAAGGTGACAAGTTCAGCCTGGACGTCCGCGAGGTGGGCGACGAGATTCGACCGCCGATGAACACGATCCCCGCCTACCTCGCGAGGCGCAAGGAGCTCTCCCGGTGAGCCGGCCGCTGCGTGTCGTCGTGGCTCCCGACTCGTTCGGGGGTGCGCTGGACTCGGTGGCGGTCGCCGGGGCCATGGCCCGCGGCTGGGTCTCGGCGCGGCCCGACGATGTGGTGGTGCAGATCCCGATGGCGGACGGGGGGGAGGGGACCCTGGCCGCGATCGCCGCGGC
>DASWJA010000105.1:0-6623 GCA_036397375.1 Candidatus Limnocylindria bacterium | reverse complement strand
GGCCAAGCGCGTGTCGGCCGCGGTCATCGAAACGCTGCGCACCGAGGCCGCCGGGGAGGGGACCCTGACCGAGGAGGAACGCGCGGCTGCGGCGCTCGAACGGCACCTCCGCGGGCGTCCCCTGCCCGACGACACCAGGGCTGTGCAACGCTTGGGGATGTTCCTCGTCCGACGCGGCTTTGACCCGGCCACCGCCCGCACCGTCCTCCGCGCGGCCGCCGCCGAAAGTACCAGGGAAGGAAGTACTGCCGGAGGGGGACGATCTCCCGACACGGGGGCGTAGCCTCGCGTCAGGTGACGAGGCGCGTCACCGCAGGCGATGGCCTGAAAAAGGCAAACCCGCCGTGAGGTGGGGACGCAAAGCCAAGGGTCTCGAGACAACCTCACGAGACAGCCCGGCCGCCAGAATGCCCTCGCATCACTTCTGTGAAGGGGAGAGTGATGCAGGCAGTCCGAACCGCAAGCGCGGATGGCGATGGTCGATCCGACCGAGCGACTGACCGCGCTTTTGTTGTGCCCGGTGCAATGGCTGGCCGCCTCCATGAGCGCGTGGCCATCCTGCTTGGCGTGTCGTGGGAGTACTTCAAGTCCGGGGACGCGCCCCGGGCCGGCCGCCCGCTGCTTCCCAGACCACATCGCTTCGCTACCGCGTTGGCCAGCGTCGGTGTCATCGTTTCAGTCATGGCACCTGCCGCGTCGATGGGCGTTACCTACAGTCCAGCCACCGACCCGTACTCGATGGCCAACACGACCCAATGGGTCGGTGCCGCCTCGTGGTGGCAGGCCGGATACACCGGCGCCGGAATCGACGTCGCGGTCATCGACACCGGTGTCAGCCTGGTCGAAGGGCTCGCGACGCCCGGCAAAGTCCTATTTGGCCCCGATCTGTCCCTCGAGTCACAGGCCCCCAATCTCCGCAACCTTGACACCAATGGACACGGCACGTTCATGGCTGGCCTCATCGCCGGCCGAGACTCGGGGCTCCAGCAGCCGTATGCCAGCGCACCGCCATCGGTCTATCGCGGCATGGCACCCGACGCTCGAATCGTCAGCATCAAGGTAGGCGTAGCCGATGGCGGCGTGGACGTCTCGCAGGTGATCGCCGCAATCGACTGGGTCGTCCAGAACCGCAACTCCAACGGGCTGAACATCCGGGTCCTCAACATCTCGTATGGGACGAACTCGACCCAGTCATACGTCGTTGACCCACTTGCCTACGCCACGGAGCAGGCCTGGAAGCACGGCATCGTGGTCGTGGCCGCCGCCGGCAACAGCGGCTATCAGAGAGGATCCGGTGCACCAGGCCTCGCGAACCCGGCGTACGACCCGTACACGATCGCGGTCGGGGGCTCGGACTCGATGGGTACGGCGGCCCTGTGGGACGACACGGTTGCGAGCTATTCCGCGGTCGCCGCCATTGGAGGCGCTCGGAAGCCCGACTTCGTCGCCTTTGGGTCGCACATACAGGGACTGCGGGTCCCGAACTCGTATCTCGACATGACGTTCCCGGGCGGCATCATCGATGGCCGCTACTTCCGCGGGAGCGGAACCAGCCAGTCGGCAGCCATCACCTCCGGCGCGGTTGCTCTCATCCTGCAGAAGTATCCGGCGATGCCGCCAGATCAGGTGCGGGCCTTCCTGAGCGGGAACGCGGTCTCGCTGAGCGCCACTCCGCGACTCCAGGGCAAGGGCGAGATCGACCTGCAGCCAATGCTGAGCGCGTCGCTGCCCTTGGGCTTCGGCACCTGGGACCTGGCCTCCACCGGGGTCGGTTCACTCGAACTGTCGCGCGGTACCGACCACGTGGCGGATGACGGCGTGATCCTGGCTGGAGAGCAGGACATCTTCGGACACGTCTTCGACGCTGCGGCCATGGCCGTTCTCGAGGCGGCCGGAAACTCATGGTCGGGCGGCGTCTGGAACGGCAACACCTGGAGTGGCGACGCGTGGTCCGGCAACAGCTGGAGCGGAAACTCGTGGTCCGGCAACAGCTGGAGCGGAAACTCGTGGTCCGGCAACAGCTGGAGCGGAAACTCGTGGTCCGGCAACAGCTGGAGCGGAAACTCGTGGTCCGGCAACAGCTGGAGCACGGGGGGTTGGTACTAGGACACGGTGAGCAGGCGACAGCCTTGCGAAGCTTGCAGGCCCGGCTGGGCGCTTGGGCGAAGCGCCAGTCCCTCCGTGCTCCCGGCGATGCGAGGACAATTGGGATCTCGGTAAGCGGCACACACACCCGTGGGCCGCGGTCAATGTCACCGCAGCTTCGGGTTTGGGCTCTTGTTCTCGCGATCGATGTCGCTGCGCTTGGCCTGGCGGCTCTGATCCTCCCGCGACTGACGGCTGTGGACGAGACGTGGCAGCTGCCATGGTTCGTCATGGCCGTAGGTTTCTGGGCGGCCGAAGCGCGCGTCATCCATTTCCATTTCCGGCGCGGCGCGCACACGTTCTCGTTGAACGAACTGCCGCTGGTGATCGGGATGTTTCTCGCTGTGCCATTCGATGTCGTGATCGCCCAGGCGATCGGGTCTGCCGTGGCCCTGACCCTTCACCGGCGCCAGCCACCGGTGAAGCTCGCCTTCAACATCGGTTCATTTGCGCTGTCCTCGAGCGTTGGGCTTGCGGTCTTCCATTTCGTCGGATCGGGCCCCGTGACCGACCCGGCTTGGTGGTTCGCCGCGTTTCTCGGCGCGGGTGTCGCGAACCTCGTAGGCGTGTTCGCTGTGGCCGCCGCTCTCACCGTTTCGGAGGGCAGCCTGGGATTCCGCAAGCTTCGGCAGATGTTGGGCGTTTCATCGGTCGTCGCCGCCACGAATACGAGCGTTGCCTTACTGGCCGTGATCATCGTCATTGCCGAACCAGGAGCCGCTTGGCTCCTGGTGGTCCCCGTCGCGACGCTCTTCTTTGGTTACCGCGCCTTCATCGGAGCGCGACAGCAGCACGAATCATTGGAGCTGCTCTACGAGTCGACCCGCATCCTGCAACGCACCCCGGAGCTCGACTCGGCGCTCGTTCAGCTCCTCTACCACAGTCGAACCATGTTCCGCGCAGAGCGAGCGGAAATCGTCATCTTCCCGTCGGATCCATCGGACGGGTATCTCGTCACGTCGGTGGCAGATGACCGGACGGCCATCATGGCCGCGGGCGATCCAACGGTCTGGAAACCACTGCACCGGCACCTGACGGATGATGGAAGGGCGTTTCTCCTCAACTCAACCGCCCTCGAATTGGGCGAAGGACGGGAGGTCCGGGACGCCATGATCGCACCTCTCGGCGGCGACGGCGGCATCGTCGGCGCCATGGTGGTGACCAATCGGCTGGGTGACGTCACAACCTTCACGGCCGAGGATCTTCGTCTGTATGCCACCGTAGCCAGCCATGCCGGAACGGCATTGGAGAACGGGCAGCTGGAGCGCTCGCTTACGAAGCTCTCCGTGCTCCAGGACGAGCTCAAGCACCAGGCCTTCCATGACGGCTTGACACAGCTGGCCAACCGCAGCCTCTTCCGAGAGAACGTCGACGCGCGCCTGGCGGCGACCATCCACAGCGGGCGGTCCGTAGTGATGTTTGTGGACCTGGACGACTTCAAGTTCGTGAACGACACATATGGCCACGAAGCGGGGGACGCCATGCTCATCGAGGTCGCGAGGCGGCTCAATCTCTGCACGCGCGGGTCCGATCTCACCGCGCGCCTCGGCGGTGATGAGTTCGCCATCCTGGTGGACGACGGCGCTGCTCTGTCTAACGCCGAGCGGGTGGCACAGAGGATTGCAGACTCCATTGGGCAGCCGTTCGTGCTTGGGGACATCCAGACGCATATCACTGCGAGCATCGGCATCGCGGCGGGATCGCAGGGCGACTCCGCGGAGGATCTCCTGCGCCAGGCCGACGTGGCCATGTACAGCGCCAAAGCGGCGGGCAAGGGTCGCTGGGCGATTTACAAGGCATCGATGCTGAAGAGTGTTCGTTCGCGGCACGACGCAGGAGAGGAGCTCCGCCGTGCGGTCGACCTTGGGGAGTTCGAGCTGCGGTATCAGCCCGTCGTCTCCTTGGAGTCTGGTGCGATCCTCGGCGCCGAGGCGTTGCTCCGATGGAATCACCCGACGCGAGGCGAGGTCGAGCCTGACGATTTCATCGCCGCCGCCGAGGAAGGCGCGATCATTGTCCCAATCGGGCGATGGGTGCTCGATGAAGCTTGCCGGCAAGCCGCGCGCTGGGGACCCAGCGGTGAATCCGCGGCACCTTGGGTTGCCGTCAACCTGTCCGCACGGCAGCTTCTGCATCCCACGCTGCCTGATGACGTACGCGGCGCGATCGCCCGATCTGGTTTGATGCCCGACCGTCTGGTCCTGGAAGTTACTGAGAGCGTTCTGCTCCACGACGCGGAAGCCGCCATTGCGGTCATCGGCGACCTGCGGGCACTCGGGATCCGGGTGGCCCTTGACGACTTTGGTACCGGATACTCATCGCTCAGCTATCTGCACCGGTTCCCGATCGACATCCTGAAGATCGCATCCGGCTTCGTCGGTGTCGGCGACCCTAGCGACGCGCGCTGGATCTTGACCGAGGCGATCATTTCGCTCGGAAAGGCACTCGGCCTCCAGGTGGTCGCGGAAGGTGTTGAGCGCCGCGATCAAGTCCAGCGCTTGAAAGCGGTTGGCTGCGAGCTGGCCCAGGGTTTCTTCTTCGCGCGACCCCTTCATGCGGACACCATCGCAACGCAGTTCGCGCGTGATCTGGCTCAGCGCCTTGGTTCAGACCGCATGGAGCAATCCGTAGCACCCCGCGCCGCGTAGGACCGCCAGGCCCAGCGGGACCCTCGCGAGGGAGGCCATGGGGCTACGCTGTCGGCCATGCGTTTGGCCCTCATGACCGAGCCCCAGCAGGGGCTCAGCTACGCGGAAATCCTGGCCGCGGCCCGCGCGGCGGAGACGGCGGGCCTGGAGGCCTTCTTCCGCTCGGACCACTACCGCGGCTTCCCCGGACCGCCCGACCAGCCGACGACCGACGCCTGGGCCACGTTGGCCGGTCTCGCCCGCGAGACGACGACCATCCGGATCGGCACGCTCGTGTCGCCGGTCACCTTCCGTCTCCCCGGCAACCTGGCCAAGGTCGTGGCCACCGTGGACGAGATGAGCGGCGGGCGGCTCGAGGTGGGCATGGGGGCCGGCTGGAACGCGGAGGAGCACGCCGCGCTCGGCATTCCGTTTCCGTCCCTGCGCGAACGCTACGACCGGCTGGAGGAGGCGCTCACCATCGTCCACGGCCTGTGGACCGAGCCAGACGGCTGGGGATTCGACGGCCGACACTGGCAGGTCCGCGACGCCCTGTTCCGCCCGCGTCCCACGTTCTCGGGACGTCGCCATCCACATCTCATCCTGGGCGGTGACGGCGGACCGCGCCAGGCGCGGCTGGTGGCGACCTACGCCGACGAGTTCAATCGGTCGTCCGCGACGCCGGAGCGGGTGCGGGAGTCGTTCGGCCGCGTCCGTGCCGCCTGCGCGGCCATCGGTCGCGACCCAGACGAGGTCGTGTATTCAGCCATGGTCGGCGTGCTGGTGGCCGACTCGGAGGGCGAGCTCCGCGAGCGCGTGGCCGCTCAGCTGGCGGCCTTCGGCGCAGACGCCGGCGCCGATGCCACCGCCTGGCTGACGGAGCGGCGCGATCGGTGGATTCTCGGGACCCTGGACCAGGCGGCCGCGCGAATCCGCGAGCTGGAGGTCGCCGGCGCGCAGCGGATCATGCTTCAGGACTTCCTCCCCCGCGACCTGGACATGATCGCGCTCCTGGGACGCCTCGCTTCGGCCTGACCGCCCGCGGACCGGGGCGCCGAGTTGGAGTAGAGTACCCGCCACCGATCGACGGACCGCGGTCCGTCATCGGTCTGAATACAGTAATCAGCGGGCCCGCCAGGGCAGCGCCAGCCCGAGAACGAGCTCTTGACAGGAGGAGTCGATGCCCGACTCCATGGCCGTGGGCGCCATTGCGCTCATTGCCGGCATCCTCGGCTTGATCGCCGGCTACGTCGTGCGTCGCCTGCTGACGGCCACCAAGATCCGAAACGCGGAGTCGTACGCCGAGCGCCTGGTCGCCGACGCGCGGGCCAAACAGAAGGAGATCATCCTCGAGGGCAAAGACGAGGTGCTCCAGGTCCAGCGCGCGGCGGAGGAGGAAGCCCGTCAGCGGCGAACTGACCTGCAGCGCCAGGACCGCCTGCTCCTGGACCGAACCGAAGGCCTGGATCGCAAGTCCGAGTCCCTCGAGCGCCGCGAGGTGCAGGCGGAGGAGCGGGTTGCCGAGCTGGACGCCGAAAAAGTCCGCCTCGCGGCCCTCCGCGCCCAGCAGTTGACGTCGCTGGAGCATATCGGCGGTCTGTCCGCCTCGGAAGCTCGACAGTCGCTGATCCGCGCGATCGAGGACGAGGCGCAGGCCGAAGCCGCGCATCGCGTGCGCGAGATCGAACGACATGCCACCGAAGATGGCGAGGAACGGTCGCGGCGGATCCTGACCACCGTCATGCAGCGCATCGCGGCCGACCACACCTCGGAAGCGACGGTGACCGTCGTCCACCTCCCCAACGACGAGATGAAAGGCCGCATCATCGGCCGCGAGGGCCGCAACATCCG